>JAESST010000342.1 GCA_016763995.1 Flavobacteriales bacterium
AAATAATTTAACCCTATTTTTATGAAATAGAACAGTTGTCAAATCAATCTTTGAAGCAAATGATTTACACTGCTCACTTTACTCCGGAAATAGGTGCTCAACATAGCCGGTATCTCCAGCCTCAGAACAAAAGAACGGAGTAGCTAAAAAGACTATTCCTAAAAAAGCAGTGAACACTGCAAGTGCTAATCCAACTCCTAAAGCTGAAGGGAAGGAGAAAAAAGTGGTCCAATTTGAACCGTCAAACCTAGTGGCTTTGAGAAATTGACGAACACCCAACACAAATTGTCTGAATTAATCAATCAAAATGATCCCATTGATGGCTCGTTACAGCTTATCATTAAAGATAAAGACGATAACAGTTATAACAGTGATGGAAAATTTGGCACCACCAATCAAGAAATCATTGCCGAGGCTTTAAAGTGCCTTAAGACAAAAGTGGATTTTATGTTAGATGAAGTGAAACAAGAAATCCTGCAAGTAAGTATTTAATCATCATCAAGAGCCTGCTTTTAGGGGCAGGCTCTTTTAAACTCCACCTTATGAACATCATCGAAACATCCAGCGGTATCACAGAAGCTTTTATTGAATTCTTGGACAGTCTATTTTATCAAGGATACGCAGAACGAATTGCTGCCGAAAACCCTCAATTATACCTATTTGAATATGAGTTCTTTTTAGAAAATTATTCTTTCTAGGATGCACTTTGATTCATCAATTTAAAGGCGATTTCTCCTGATCGTTTTTTGATTCGCATATCTGTTGACTTAATTAACCGATGCGAAAGTATTTGGAGCGATTGATTCACAAGAAATGCTCCGCCAACTGGCGGATTGCTTCTTGATGCATGCAACCTTACTCCAACTTTCCGTGGCACGTTTAATTTAAATCAACGTATTATGGAATATCAAAGCAACAACTCATCAGATCAAAATCAAGAAAATTATCTTGAAAAGTGCAACTCCCTCCAAGAGATAAAATTATCATACAAAAGAAGTATTAAATTCGAAGAACGGTTTAAAATTCGAGAATCACACGACATCCATCGTTACGCCAAATCAATTTGGAATCAAGACAGTTTAGAATTTCAAGAAAGCTTCTATGTTCTCTATTTAGATCGTCAAAATTCAGTTCTAGGGTGGATAAACCTCGCAAAAGGAGGCCTAACACAAGTATGTGTCGATAAGAAAATACTCCTTGCCACAGCCCTAAAAGTTCTTTGTTCTTCAATTATCATTCTTCACAATCACCCCTCTGGTAATTTAAAGCCTTCTCAAGCTGATATCAATCTCACCAACGGTCTATTATCAGCCTGCAATTTACTTGATATCGTACTTTTAGATCACGTTATTATTAGCACTGAAGGGTTTTTCTCCTTTGCCGATGAAGGTCTCATTTAAGAGATCTTTTTTTACTCGAATCATTCAGTTTTGCAAACAGAATGATTCGGGGAAGCGGTCAGAAGAGATTTGAAAATCCTAGAATAAACATATCCGAGCCTCTCTCTATTGCTAAGATTTTCAAGACACTTCTGGGGCTTGATGATTGAGTGTCGATTAAAAGTACTTCTATTATTTCTCTAGTTTTTTTAATCTTTCCTCAAGTTCTTTTAGCTTTTCGTCTTGCTGAAGAATATAGAGTGTTAATTCTTCAATCTTTTCCATCTGAATTCTTGATAATTCACCTAAACCTATTCCTTCATTTTTGACTTCTTCTGCAGACTTTACGCCTGGTAAGTGGTTTTCTTCATCTATGTATTTTTTCAAACTAGATAGGCTCATCAATTCATATTTATCATCAAAGACGTAATCCGGGAATGTTCCTAACTGCACATCAATCTCTCTTGCATAAACATGCCCGTCTCCTTTTACTAGGAAATCAATGCTGTTAATGGAACTATTCTCAATCACTAGTGCGTTATTACTTGCTGCTGCCGTTAATTTAATATTTCCGTTTACTTCTAGTGCCTCTGAAGGGTTTATTGTACCAATACCTACCTTTCCGTCTGTAATTACTAATTTATCCCCTATGCCCAATTCGTGAAACCTTAATTCACTAAATACAATTCTATGAAAACCGTTATTAGGCTCAAATACTATTTCATCATCCGTGTTTGTTCCAGCAAATTTTACTTTTCCATTCACCTCTAATGCCTGAGTCGGTGAAGACGTGTTTATTCCTACTCTTCCGTCCTTATTCCAATATAGGATGCCTTTTGTACTGCCTGAAGAGGTCCCTAATACCCCTCCTTCATAACCTACTAGACTTGGGCCATCTATTGAATTTCCATTAAGGAGTGAGACATATGACAAATATCGAAACGGATCTCCTCCTGCTCTTAATAAAAGTTTGTTATCATTCAATGCCATGTCTCCATTTTTTAGATCTATAGAAGCTTGTGGACTTGTTGTTCCTAATCCAATCTTACTTTCAACATAAAGGTTATTTTTTGTATAGATTGAATTATCAGTTACTAGACTGTAGGCAAAACTATGAGCAGTAGAGTTTGCCCACTTCCCTAGTAACATTGACCCATCTCTCTTCAATCCATAAACTCTCGTATTTGTTGATGCTGGTTGCCCAAAATCATAGATTCGAGCTTCAGACAAAAATTCAACATTTGATGCCTCTTCTATGATTGGAGTTTCTGGGTTATAGTCTTGCGCTAGAATTCGAAAGGGAACAATACCTGACTCATAAGTAGATCCTTCCTCTCCAGGAATGGCTTTATAAAATAGATCACTAGCCGTTGTTAGGTTATAGTTTAATAGGGTAGTTGTACCAATACCGACTTTCCCCAATGACGGGTAAGGGTAGGTATTTGAGCCTGTTTGTGCGAATGAAACTGCGCTAAATCCTAGCAATAAGGTTGTTGTTAATATTTTTATATTCGTTCTCATCTTGCTTTAATTTTTAATCAATATAAATTCGGTACTTTCTTCTTTAAAAAATAATCTTAAAATATACTTGCCGTTGGCAAGCTTGCTTGTATTCAATATTTTTGAATGTTGTTTAATATTAAACTGTTGGATCAATTGACCAGTTTCAGAATATAAATGCAATTGTTCGCTTCCAGTTAATTCCTCTTCCGTAATAATGTCAATTCTCACCTCATCACTAAATGGGTTTGGATAGGCCTTTATTTCTAAGGATACTTGGGTTGTATCATTGGGCGCTTTTTGTCTGAACGGATTGTTCGCTGGAGGTAAAACGACATATTCTCTTTTGATACGATTACCTGATGCATCGTATGAATAGTTGTGTTGTTGGGAAATTCCAATCAGTGGAAAGATGAGAATTAAAATTAAAATGTACTTCATATTCTGATATATTTATCTGTAAATTATTTTCCAATTTATTTTTTCTAAATCATTGACTTTTAATTTCTTGACCCCGGAATGTATTTGGTATTTCCTTATGGTATCAAATGAGATTGTTTTCAGTAAGCTGTCCGAGAAAAAGTATAACACAATTGAGCTATCATTCAGTTCCTTATTAATAAGGCTTTCCCAAGAATTTTTTCCTAAAGATATAATTGATTTTTCTTCAAAGGGTTTAACATAGCGCATATGATCCCATAAAGTATCTTTGTTTCGAAGCTTTACGGGATTGTTTTTAAATACAAGTGTATCTGTTTTGATATAATAAATGAGATCTTTCGAGTTATTGACAATTTTTAATTTGTCGTCAAATTGATCACATGAAACAAGTGACACTATAATTAATAAGATTAGGGCTAGAATTGTTTTCATAATTAGTAAGGAAAGTATGTAGGATCATCAATATAATCATCTCCAAAAAAGCCTTTTGCATATCTATTAGCCCTTCTTTCAGTCCAGAAATTGCGATGATCTCCTCCGATTCCAGTTATTGTGTTAAAGAGACTGGGGAGTCCAATTACAGGATAAAAGAATGTACCTGTTTGCGGCATTGTAACCATTGAAAAGTTAAACCTAAAGTCAAGATAATGCCCATACTCATGTTGAATAAGTTGTGTTAGGTCAATTCCCGAATAACTTGAATGAATAAAAATTCCCATATAAGGTAATGTAATTGCACTTCCATTTGCAATTAAGCTTGTTTGGTATATTTTAATCCCAGGGTATTTAAGGGGGTCACTTATATCAATAAACCAATCATCTCCACCAGAAGACGTAGAACCTCCTGTGAAATTAGGATCATTTGATGCGATAAGTGGTCCTCCTCCAGAGTAAGGGGAAGATGAAAAGACGACAGGAGGTACTGGTTTAATAGGTTTATATCCTTCAGCAATCCCTGCAATTCCACCTCCCAGACCTCCCAGAGAGGCACCAATTTGGGCACCAATTTCTCCACTATTCCTGGCATATTCTAAATCCCAATTACTATGAACTAACCCTCCAACAAATCCTGATGCATATCCGGCAAGTCCACCTGCTACTGCTCCTGTAATCGTATATGCTGCTAATGTGCCACTAGCTCCAAAATGGGCAAAAATTGCAGTATTCGCTAAAGCTGGTGCTGCGACCGCAAACCCATACCCGGCGGCGGCACCGATAACAGCACCAGTAATAATTCCTGTCCAAGTGTCACCAGACCTCCAATCCCACTTTACAGGATTAAATTCCCATCCATTTGCTGCCGCTCCTCCAATATACGCACCAACTATGGCTCCTATAATTATAGCTGCTAAAATCAAAGATTCTCCATTCGGATCTGTAAATTTTAGAGGATTATTCAAAGCGTACGAAAATCTATTGAAATTTTGTGTGTTTGTATTGTCTTGTATATAATTATCAGGACTTAGCATGCGTCCAAGTGTTGCGTCATAAAGTCTTCCATTCATATTGATTAGAACAAATTCATCATGATGTTCATGGCCTGTATATCCACGATACAACCAATCAGGAATAGATGATGTAGATGAGTATGACCAATCTGTGGCGCTCCGCCTTCTTCCCCATGCATCAGAATTTTGTTCTGCAATTGTATTACCATTTGCATCAGTTACCTTTAATATCGAACCAAGATAATCTGTGTAGGTATAATACATACTTCCAACCCCATCTTCAATTACATACATAGCTGCTAGCCCATCTCCTCCAGAGATATAATGAATTAATTGTTCTTTGTTATTAGCAGTGAATGTTTGCTTTTCATAATCAGGTAAGTAAAATCTCGTTCTTTTTAATGTTCCATTTTCTTTAAGTCTGCTTGTGATTCTTTGTCCATCAGATCCATATTCAAACTCTAAATCAAAATTCCCTTGAGAAATAAGAGAGGGTTGATGTATTGCATTATAAGTTATATTTTGTTCCTCTTGAGGCATTATACTATTAGCATCAAGCACACTGGTTACTGCATTTGGTTTGCCCACAGAATAGTTATATTGAGTAATGCCCCCTTTCTTTGTAATATTTCCGTTAGATTGAAAATTAATGGACTGCAGGACAGTGTTATTTACAGTCATTTTTTTCAATCGATCCATATTGTCGTACTCAAAATCTTCGAAAATACTACCGTGGTTATGATCTGTTCGTTTCATTAAATTTCCGGTTGTAGGGTCAAACTCAAAGTCATAATCCAGCTCACCATTAATTTCCTTTAGTAATCCATATTTATCATAGAGATAAGAGCTGATTTGATTATTTCCTTTTGTAACGCTTGTATACTTTCCGTATGAATTCATAGCGGTTGCAACCCAAATAGGACTATTATTCGAAAAATCAGTTATTTTTTTGATATGCCCATGAGGAGAATATTCATTTATAATTTTAAATCCTGAAGGGTATTCTTTTGTTAAAATTCTATCAAATCTATCAAAATCATACTTGTAGGTAAATTTCTCATTACTAACAGTTTTTTCATACTTAACTTCTCTTCCATATTTGTCATAAAAAAGGTCTTCTTTTGAGCCATTACTATGACTTATACTTTTGACCTTATTTATTCCTCCACCTGATGTATAATATTCATATGTAGTAGTTCCGATGGGGTTAGTTTTGCTAATTAATTGATTGAAATTATTATAGTTTAATGAAGAAAGGCCTTTGGAATCAGATTGTGTTAATAAATTTCCATAAACATCGTAGGTATAATTTGTTGTACCTGCATTTTTATCTATCAGCTGAGTCTGACTTCCTAATATATCATATTGCATTGATGCAACAGTTGTTCCTCCGAGCTTCATCTCTTTTCTTAAGCCAGAAGCATAGTAAGTATAGTTAATTGTAGTACCTTGACCTTGATCAACAACTGAAATTATTTTTCCAGTAGCATCAATTGTTTTACTTTTGGAAGCAATATTGGGGCTTGAAACAACTGAAGTTGTTTGACTTTGAGATTCGGAATGTAAAATTGTTGACGTTCCTGCAGGAGAAGCAACTGAGATTAATCTATTCTTATCATCATATGTATTCGTGGTTAGTACAATATTTGCTGAGCCAAGGAAAAAAGGTGCAGTAGAAGTTTTTATATTACCCCTAGAATCATATGATGTAACTTTATAAACCTTCTGATTCATCCCATCAATCTCTCTTTTCCGTTCTCTGCCATAGTTATCATACCAGGCTTTTTTTAGTGGCTTCCCTAATGTTGTTTCAGTACTAGTATAGATAGCGTTATTGACAACAGTTGTCCCTGTTCCACCTCCAGGCCCTATATCCCAACCTAAGTTGTAGGATGTTTTAACACCATTAGGATTGATCTTGCTTCGAGCCCTACCGAACCCATCATAGCTATAAAACGTTGTTCGCCCTGA
>JAESST010000343.1 GCA_016763995.1 Flavobacteriales bacterium
AGCGCTTTTGAATCCACGATGGAACCGCCCAGCATGGCGAAACGTACGTCGTTGTAGGCATTGAAGCCCAGCTCCGGTCCGAAGGGTCCTTCATGACCGACCAATGGCGTGGCCCGCGCCATATTGGTACCGACTGTCACCTTCCATCAATATTTTTGACATTGGCGTATTCTACGGCACCTCCTAGCATTTTATATCCCGGCGGCTTTAGGTAGGTTTCTCTAATGGTGTATTGGGTAAAATCCATCAAGCCTGTCTCCTTGTTAATCCAAGCAACATATTGATCATGTTCCATATGTGGTTCTGGAGTATTCCAAGTACAAAAGACTAAATCATATTGCTGTCCTCTCATTTCGCCTTCGCCGGCATAACTTATAATGGGAGCATCTTTAATTCGATCAATCATTTCTGTAAAATATTGGAATGCGGCAATTCCAAAAACTACTTTTTTAGCCTTCTTATCGTTTTTGTCTATAAAAGTAGTCTTGTTGTTGCTAATCTCATAGTAATTCCAGTTTTGCAAACCAACTATATCTCCTGCTTGTTTTCCTCCAACATAAGTCAGTTGACCATCAAAGCTTCCAATTTGGTATTTAAAATCCATTTCGGATTTCATATCGGGCCAAATTTTTCCCATTCTACCAAACATTCCTTTCCAAACATCATTAGCATGATATGAATACACCTTGTGGTTCTTTAGTTTATTATAACCTTGTTTTTTCCATGCTCGTTCCAAAATCTCCTTTCCTTTATTGGCATTTTCTTCCGTTACTCCATTTTGTTTTATAAGTGGCGTGCGCAAATCGTACACACAACTTTGTAAAAAGAGAAATAAAGGAAGTAAGAGCACTAATTGTTTTAAACTTTTCATATTAATTGCTGTAAATAATTTTGGGCAAAGAAAAGTCTACAGAAAGGCTCTGATTTCTCGATTTAGCTCAAATGCTGCTCAAATTAGCTCAAACGATATTCAGAAGGAGATTTTCCAAAAATGGAGAAGAAATTTCTATTGAAAGTAGCCACAGAATCAAATCCAACATCGTAGGCGATGTTGGATATACGGGCTTTGCTGGTCTTTAATAAGGACGCTGCTTTTTCAATTTTTCTTTTACAAATGTATCTCTTGGGACTTTCCTTATAAATGCTTTTAAATTTTCGTTTAAAGGAAGCTGTACTTATATGACAAAGTGTTGCCAATTCATCGATCGATAAATTGGCGTATAAATTATGCTCAATTGTCGATTTAAACTCAACATGTATAGGCTTGAATAAGGCGGCAAGGAAGTCCAATTGAGAAGGAGCATTTAGTGAATTTGATATTAATAAAATAAACTCTTTAAGTTTTGTTTTAATAATCTCCTCACTGGCAAATTGAGGGTTTTCAAGTAATAGATTAATGCTTTCTCTATAGTGATTTAAAATCACATCCAATTGAAGCTGTTTCATATTATAATCTACAGTATGATTGGATAAAGAGAGGTCGAGGTCGAGCATTTCTTCTAGGATAGAAGGGAAGAGATAAATGCCAACAATCTCTATGGTCTCATTTTTTTTTCGCTGTTCTTCAGTTGTTTCGAAAAAGAAATTAAAGCATTTGGAGAGCATTGCTACACCCTTTTTAAAAGAAAAAAGTTTATCGGGAGTTCTAACAGAGAAATTACCTTCGTTAATAAACATAAAGCATGCTTCATTCTTTTTGAATGGTTTTAGAGCACGCTCCATATAGGAAATGCTGAGTCTGTTAAAAACGATTTCCCCTTTATATTTAAGTTCCTTGTATTCCATTTCAATCTTGTGTTAAAATTAATACATCATCCGCTATAAAAGTGTCCAATTTTGATCTTTACGTTTTATAATGAAATTAAAAGCCAAGGATAGTGTAATAGGGGATGGTCATTTTTATTACTTTTAGTCACCCTATTATTGACATAAATTGCAATGACTCGAGATATTATTGACATTAATGACTTTACTATTTTAGTTGAAACGGCTAATTCTAAAGAAACGACCCTAGACTTTTGTTCTTTTGATGAACCTTTAATTGCGGTTGCTTTCTATGGAAAAGGCAATGTTGATTTAACTATAAAGTATGGGGAAAAAGAAAAAGCATTCAAGCATACCAAAGGGTTGGCTTTGTCTTTTTATGCCGACGAAAGGGTTGAATTTGTTCATAGTGTATCGGCAAATAAACCCTTAGAATGTATTGTTATTGCTACTTCTATTAAAAATTTGGATCAGTTACCGAATCAAGAAGGAGAACTGTTTGGTGAAATGCTACATAGTTTGGTTAACCCAACAGATCATTATGTAGAAGGCCCTAGTTTTTTTATGACACCCGAAATGCAGTCTATTGTCGATCAGGTATTTCATAGTCAGTATGAAGGAAAGGCAAGAATGTTATTCTTCAGGAGTCAAATGACTACTTTACTTGCTCATTTCTTTGGTCAACTAACTTTGGTGTCGGAAATAACTATTCCAACAGAAGAAAGAAAACAATTAGAATTAGCGAAAGATATTTTATCTCAGAATTTAAGTAATCCGCCCTCTCTTTCAGAATTATCGCTTCAAATAGGGTTAAATACCTTTAAGCTAAAGAAGAACTTTAAAGGTCTATTTGGAGTGCCTGTGTTTAAATATTTACAGAATGAACGCCTAAATACAGCTAATTTAATACTCCGAAATCAAGAAATGACTATACAAGAAGCGGCATGGCATGTAGGTTACGACAGCTTAAGTTCATTTTCGAATGCCTTTGCTAAGAAGTTTGGATTCCGTCCTAGCGAAATCAGAAGATAATCCTTTTCGAACAAATCGGAATCCATTTCGAACAAGTACTCCGATAGCATAATTGGGACTTTTGCCTCATCGATTTTAAAACGAAAATTATGAGCACAGTCAAAGCTATATTAATTGGAATCCTTATTTGGACCTTAGGTGCAAGTTTTTACACAATTTCCTATTTCTTTCCACTTCTCGAAAATATAGAGTTTCAAGCAAATCTAGTTCTGGCTTTAGCCTTAATTCCGATAGCTTGTTTGGGAGCAAAAATCTATTATAAAAAGGGCAGTAAAATGCACGGAATTAAGTTTGGATTAATTGTTCTTTTTACTTCAATTCTGCTGGATGCACTTATAACTGTACCTTACTTTATTATTCCATATGGAGGAAGTTATCCGGCATTTTTTGGTGGCCTATCCTTTTGGATTATAGCAGTAGAATATCTTCTTATTGTTTTCTTGTATTGGAATCTTAAAGTAAAAACGATTCAATCATGAAAATGCTATTTGCAATTACATTTTCAGTTTTAACACATTTACATGCTGAGAATAAAATGGCCGAAATAGACGGTTATTTCGCTGAATACACAGTTGTTGTATCAGATTTGAAAACAGAGGCATTTGAGGTTCTCAATGCAAAGTGCAACATCTGTCATCGAAAGCAGAATCCTTTTAAAATCTTTTCACTGAAAAACATGGAAAGGCATGCACCTAAAATTTATAAGCAAGTATTTATTAAAAAGAGAATGCCTAAAGGCAACAAGATTAAACTAACAAAGTTGGAGTATGAGAAACTTAAAAATTGGCTGAATACATTAAATAGTCACTAATTATGGAAATTACAATAAAGTCAACTACGCTATTTACGGCCATTTTACTTACAGGATTGTCTGCCGGATTATTTTATGCTTGGTCTGTATCGGTTATTCCTGGAATAAAGAACATTTCAGATTTGAGTTATCTACTAAGTATGAAATCCATGAATAGAGCAATATTGAATTCTTTGTTCTTTTTAATTTTCTTCGGCAGTCTTATTTTTTTAGGAATAAGCAGTTGGCAACAATACGGAAATGGTGCCATTTTCTGGTTTGTATTGAGCGCAACATTGCTTTACCTCGGCGGCACTTTTGGTGTGACTGTATTTGGCAATGTACCCTTAAATGATCAGCTAGAGGCGCTAGATTTAAGCTCACTTCAGACAAAGGAAATTGAATTATGGAGAAACTACTACGAACCAAGATGGAATCGATTGCATAGCATACGAACAGTCTTTGGGCTTTTGTCATTTCTAGTTGTTCTAGCATCGACTTTTTACAAAAAATAGATTCAATTCAATTCTCATCCTATAAAACAAAATCAAAAAAAATGAAAAGTAACATTTTAGTAATCGGAGGAACCGGTAAAACCGGTAGAAAAATAGCAGCACGGCTACAGAGATTAAACCATAAGGTAAGAATAGGATCAAGAAATGCTCAACCTGCATTTGATTGGGAAAACCAAGCCACTTGGGCAACTGCTTTAGAAGGAATGGATAAAGTTTACATTAGCTTTCAGCCAGACCTTGCTGTGCCAGGAGCTCTTGAAGCCATAGAGAATTTAGTGAATGAAGCAAAGAAGCAGGGAGTAAAAAAGATGGTATTGCTTTCAGGAAAGGGTGAGCGTGAAGCAGAACTTTGTGAGCAAGTGCTAATTCATTCAGGACTTGACTATACCATAGTTCGTGCAAGTTGGTTTATGCAAAATTTTAGCGAGAGTTTTTTTTTAGATCCAATTCTTGCAGGACATGTAGCACTGCCAAAACCAGAGGCAAAGGTGCCTTATGTAGATACTGACGACATTGCAGATGTAGCAGTAGAAGCTTTATTGCACAGTATACACAATGGAGAGATATATGAATTGACGGGTGCTAGACTTTTGACCTTTGAAGAGGTGATTGATGCAATTGCAGTTGCAAGCAATAGAGAAATTCAATTTACGCCTATTTCAATCAATGCTTATACAAAAATGATGGAGGAACTAAAAGTGCCTGCTGATTATATATGGCTGATTAATTATTTGTTTACTGAAGTATTAGCAGTAGAAGGCAATGACGTTATTACAAATGATATTGAAAAGGTATTGGGTCGTAAGCCTAAAAGTTTTGCTGAATATGTTTCTGAAAATGCAGCGAATGGAGTATGGAATCAGACAGTTTAAATTTAATTGTTGTAATAATAATTTGGTGTAAAAGAAGAGATTTTTGAATTAGAAACTGCTCAATGTTTTCATCGAGCAGTTTCTTTAATATTTCTATCAAGAGTACACCATTTTTGGCGAAAAACTTATTTGAAAA
>JAESST010000028.1 GCA_016763995.1 Flavobacteriales bacterium
AATTCTGTTTTTTTCTTGAATTAATAGACCGCGTTTAATTTTAAACACCTTTTCTTTCTGTGAGATTCGCAACTTTCTCCAGTAACAACCCAGCGTCGCCTGGAAAACACCGTTTAAAATTTCGGTAATTAATCCGATGGAATATTCTGGATTGCAGAAATATGAAGATACACTCTTGGAGAATATCAACATCTTTTCTTTTTTTCTTCGTGTCATGAACTTTTTCAAATCGAAAAATGCCTCTACAAGAGAGCCGCTGATCATGTCGCACATCGGTCCTTTCAGGTAGGCGCCGTCATGAGCAGGGCCGCATAGCGGGTATTTGTTGTTCCTTACTATCCAGAAGTCTTCTGACGTAGAAACAAAAAGGATGCCCTTTGAACGCTTCAATATTAGACGACCATATTCTGACTCCTTGAAAAATCTCTCGGAAACAGAAATTCCAACTATTTTATTGTCTTCAGTTTTTTTCATCCCGATATCTTCCTCAGTGCATCTTTAGCGCACGAAGCAAGCGGAGGCGGCATTGAAGATAGCGCACCATTAATCGGGTGCAGATACTCATGACTAAAATCAATGACAGAAGAGATAATTGAATCCTCATAATACCCGCACAGGAATTTATTTTTTTCAACGAGAGGGTATTGAGAATGTTCTTTAATCACATATAGGCAATGCATTACAAGCTCGTGAACCACGGACCGAAATTCAGCAAGAGCATGCAGATACTTATCAGGGTCCGGATAGTAAGGAATTATTATTTTCTTTTGCTTCCAGGCTATTCTTATATTTCCAACACTGCTCATCTCTGCAGGTATCTGTCCTCGAAAAGAAAAGAATCGTCCTATATCTCTCCCGCAAAATCCGGCTAGTTTCCCAACCTGAGAAAATAACATCCTTCTGTCATTCAGATTTAACTTTGTTTTCAGAACGTTTCTCAGCTCAAACAACGCTCTAGCCCCTGGCCCACGCCAAGGAGTTTCATCGTCGTTCCAGAAGAGATAAGGGTGAAGTGCATTACGGCCTGATAGGCCCCATTTTTTAATCATCAAACGATCTCCAAGAAGCCGACTTAATAAGTGTCGCAATTAGAATGCAGTTTATTGAAAATGCATTCATGAAATAATGTAATTCTTCAGGCAATATAAAGAAGGTTAGAACAACACCTGCACTAATAGGGAGAATAGAAAACATCAGGATAGTGATGGTGGGGGACATGATAGGACCTAGATGTATTGTTTTGATCATTATTTAATCATCAATTATCGTGTGAATAACGGAAAATAAAAAAATACAGAATACAGAAACTGCGTAAATTGATAACAGCCAGGGAAGTGTTGGTGACATCAGCCCTCCTATCGTAGCATGGGAAAATATAACTGAGCAAAATAAGCTAACAATAATTAACGTAATTAAAATATCCGCCAGCCAGATGGTAAGGAAGAAAGAAAAAAATAATGTCTTCAAGACAATGTCTGCAATCATAATAAATATCCGGATTTTACGTTATCTAGTCTCACTTAGATGGTCGCTCATGGGGTTGTAGCAAAACTTTCGCGAAAATACCCCCCGCCCTCTACCGCATAAATTCTTCTCATGTTATACCATCTATTTTTATCACCACCATTATCGAAAACACTGAAAGTTTTTCCAGTTTCATCGACATTCTTGTGATTCATGGAGGACATCCTCATCACGTAACACTCCGAGCATACAGGGGATTCATATGCTGACTTTGGAGTTTTGCACAAAGAGCAAGTCGTAAAACATGAGATGTTTACGCGCCTTATTATACTTTTTGTTTTCTCGATCATATCAATACTCAATTATTTTTTCGTTTATTTTTTCTCTTCATCTCTTCAGCCACTGAGAATCTTTCAGCTCGGTATACTCTCCAACCGCCCATGGGCGACAAAATAACTCAGCCATCATGCTTGACGCTAAGTCAGGGAAGGTCGTCAAGGCACATGAAGATATCTCACCGCTATCAGCGTCTCTGTCCAATCTATACAGCCTTCCATTCGTCATTTCCGTGCAATATATGTATTCAATCATTCCCTACCCTTCTTCCTCAAGCACATCGCGGTCATCATAATTCTTTAAAAGAAATTTATTTATTTTTTTTATTTCCGGGCTTGAAAATAACTCCATAACCGCAAGGCCGGATACAATCGCTCCAATTAATTTCACTCCTTTATTTGGACGAATGTTAGCCGTGCCAGAAGAGCTTAAATCTCTAATGGGCCAAATAAATTCTTCCGAGCTCTTTCCGTAGTGGTTATTAAACTCAGAGTCCCAACATTTTTTGCATCGAGAGGTACGCAGGGTTATCGACAGGTCTCCGACTACCCCTTCAAAGTTGCACCATGAAAATGCAAGATTAAACCCATGCTCGCAATCAACAGGTATTTCATAGGACTTGAGAGAAAAAAGCGTTCTTAGGCGTTTTTTCTTGAATATATCCCATGATTTTGATGGTCGTGCACGACCCATTATGAAGCTCATCAACATTCCTCGTCGCTATGAGCGATATCTAGCGATCATATTACATGTCTGAGAGTGTACTTTTCTCAAGGCCCTTTCGAATTCAAGATGTTTCTCGTAACGGACATTTTCTTTATGTTCATTCTCTGTGAGGGTGGTTGAAACGAATACAAGTCCATCCTTGCTATGCTCGTAAAAACCGCGCTCTGTTAATATCATTGATACTCTTGTATACGTAGGGAAAGCGACCATGTATTTTTTTTCATCTGATGTCATATAAATATTAGCGGTAATATCAACAAATAACCACTCTTATCTCGCGATACTTATCTATAGCGGCAATGAGCTCCTCGGCATCCGAGTGGCGCGCCAATAGCAGGGCCCGCAGACGCTCGCAGTGGCTGTAATCCAGTATAACTCCTTCACGAATGTTTCCAAGGCTCTCTATCCAGTCCATTAGGCCAAGGTCTTTTCCGACATATATTTCTGAGCGCTGAACCAGCGTATAAGACAGACTTCTACTCATCAGCCTTCTTCCTGAGCCGGAATATTAGCCTGGTCAACCAGATCGATCAATGTAGGCCCAACCTGGTGAAGGTGTTCCTGGGGAGGGCAAAGCTTCTTAAGCTTGCATGCCCAGATAAGCATTGAGTTATTAACTTTCTTGTCACCATCCATCACGCTGTCAATTACTTCCTTCTTAAGCATGTTGTGGGCTGCCGCTTCTCCGGCCTTTACGGCCTCTGTAAATTCAGGGTTGTAGTTAGAGTCACCTTCTTTCTTTGAGCAGTAGTCATCAATGGTGGAGACGTCTATACCAAGCTCTGCTGCAACTCTTGATTTAAAGATAAGCTTTTCAAAAAGTGGAACTATTTTGTTCAGGTCAATTGGTTCTCTCTCTCCTTTTTTCTTGAGAGGAATAAATCTTAGCGGTGGTCTACCGGTCTTAGCCATAAAAAATTACCTTTATAATCACGGGAAAACTCATATATTCATTGTATTTTACTGGTTTTCTCTAGGGATTGTCAATTGCATTTAATTTAGTCTTGATAGTGTTTAATGAACTCAGGAATAATTTCCTCAGAAAAACTAACTGCTCGTCCATTTGAGTAGGACTCTAAAAAAGCAGCATTCTGCTGGCTAATATCCTTGTAATATCTCAGAATATCCGTGTCCATGTTTATCGACAGGAGGACTTCCAGAACATCTTTCCTAAGAATCTTGCTAAACATTTTGTATATGCATTTCTCGCAGAGGTAGCGGGGGCTACTTCCCCATTTGCCATTTTCTCTCCACTCGTACCCGTACCCTGAATTGCTGCATCCGCACCGACTGTGACCAAAACGGTATGCTTTTTGATAGCTAATTCTGTCCCCCAGACACGCGGTTATCTTCAGCAGCTTTATCTGAGTGAAGTAAACATAATCGTTACTTCTCATTCTTATGATGCTTACCTTGTATTTTTTTATCTCATTATTTAAATAAACAATCTTCTTCCTTAGCTTCCTAACCGCAAGATTCCAGCGTTCGTTCCTTTTCTTGAATAAAAAACCAAACATTCTCTTTGTCAATTTATCCATATCAAATATATTATTAATGATATTAATAATTTTTTTCGTATTTTTAGTCATCGCTTCGCCTTTTTATAATATCTGGAATAAGATTTATAAACCAATCCTGCTCTACCTCTCCGTCAGGTTCCTTGAGTTCATAAATTCCACGCTTATTTGCAGAAGAAAAATAATAGGTATTTAGCTTCATCGTGTCTTTATAGAACAGCTTGATAAATTTAAAAAGATTCACCTTTGATTTTGAATTGATTATTAAATATTCTTTTTCATCATCTCCATGCCCAGAAATATTTAGTATATATTCGTTGTCTTCTATTGCCTCATGAACCCCAGCCAGAGAGAAATTTATATGGTTCACGGCCTCTTTGAAAAACTGAGAATCTTCAATATTTTTTTCAGATAACGTCCAAGGCTCCAGTCGAGCTATCATCTGAGGGAATGATATAAGAGACTGAATTTCAGACAGGCATCTTGAGCCAACTCCAGAATAAGGGCTAAAATCTAAAATATTAATTTTTTCCAACGCTTCAAATAGCAGCTCTTTGTCAAACCAGGCCATTCTCACGTCCGAATGGAAGATTGATGATTTAGTGGGTATTTCAATCTGGCTATATTCTTCATTTCCAACTGTATCGTCATAAACTGAGTCGTTGTAATCATCAAACCATACGCATTCATGACCCTGGTGAATCTCCATAAAATCATGAACCTCTGATAAATCTTCTCCTGAGCTCTTCAAGAGTTCTTGGTAAAATTTGCACTCTTTGCAAGCTATGTAATAATCAGTTCCCACAATAACTAACCTCTATAAGTTATAATTCTAAACGACACAGTTCCCTTCCATCATTGATTCAAATGCGTCTTCAAATTTCATGCGGTAATTTTACCATAGAGCTTTATCTATAACCACACATTATTCCATCCAAGTAAAAACACTGCGTTTTGTAAATTTTTCTCTTGACTTATAGATAAAATTCTATATACTACAGGACGTAGAATTAAAAAATTATGGAGATTAATTATGAAAACACTTTATCACTACAAAGTAAGATTTAACGATGGAATGCCTCAAACAAGGATTGTCCTGTGCGAGTCAAATCTTAATAGAATCCGCTCTTATCTGAATTCATCGAGAATAAATTACTCAATATCTGTGGAGTCATTCACATGAATAAAACTAAACCTAATATGGTAAATTTAGTTGCGTTAAAGGAGACCCTTGAGAGTGTAATCAATAAAGAGGGTAGCTTTAATGAATCTTCTCTATCTGAAGAGGTAAAGAAAATATATGACACTGATTTCGCAAAAGGATTTGGCAGAGGAGTAGAGACGATGTCAAAATTAGTTCTTGATGTTATAAATAAAAAGGCTCTTTAAAGTGAATAAATACGCAGCGACAATATATTTTAAAGACGCAATTCCCTCATGCATGACTTTTGAAGGAAGAGACTTTTTAGATGCTCAATGTCAGGTTAGCCAACTTATTACTAAGAGAGAAGCTTATAATGCGAAGGTATACTGGGATGAGGATTATAGAGTTGAGCAATAATAGGCAATGATGAAAAAAACAATTTTAACTGAAGAGTCCTACCATAAAATAGTTATAGATTACGAAGATGGCGAAACCAGAGAGATTGGTTACGCCGGTCACTCGTTGCATGACGCAAAGAAGTGGGTTATGGATATAATTGGCAGCGAAGGAAGGCCAGTAAAGCACATACAATGGGGAAGGAAGACGTTTACCAGCGATGCTCGTGGTCATCTTGGGAAGTACAAAAGAATGAGGAATAGAAATTAAAATGAATAAACCAAACCTAAGAGTAATCAATGGCGGAAAGCCATGGCATGGAATTAAAGAAGAAAAAATTTGTTGCCAGGAAGATTTCCTTGAAGAGGAAGGACCAGTTATACGTACCGAAGGAATGCCAACAGCAATGATAGAAGGAATTGCAATCATGCTTAATAAGATTGAAGATGAAATAGGTGAAACGGAAATTGTAGATAAGGCTTTCAACGATATTGACTCGACATTGATGAATGATGAGTATTTTTTTAGATCGGCTCATCTCAATGACGAGGCAAAAGCGGGAGCTTTAATTGCATGGGCTTTGCTAAAAGATAAAATAGAGATATGCGATATTGATGGGTCTATGGATAGAATGGCTCAATCTATTGATTCTGATAGCGCCATTGATTTATATAACAAGCACATTAACTATATGCACGATCCAGAGATATGGCCTTTAGATAAATGGGATGGTGGGATATGATAAAAAAATCCCTCCTAAGAGGGATCAACCAACATGAGACTCTAATATGAAATATTAGATAGCAATTATACAGAGATGATATCTTCCTGTAAACTTTTCATCTCACTTTCAACCTTATCTTTTTCTACAAATAATTTTTTCAGTTCGTCAGTATGCTTGTTGTTAAGCTTTTCAAGAATATGGATCATTTCATACTTAATTGAATTAAGTTGAGTTATATAACGTACAACACTTCCTTCGTTTAAAAGTCCTTCTTCTATATCGTCATTGTTCTCAAGAAAAACATCTTTTATTTGCTTGAATGAAGCTTTCAAACGTTTAATTTTATCTTCCCCTTTTTTATTTACAGGAAATTCATCTAAGCCTACACAGAGAAGCTGTAGTTTTTTTGAAACGGCAGTTATTTTTTTTTGGTTATCTTCTAATGACTTGTTAATCAAATCGATTTTAGTAGCAAATGGCATGAATGTAATCCTGTAGAGTTAATTAAGATAGCATCGTATCACAGAGTTATCCACAAGCTAAATGTTTTATAAAAAGTGTTTAACAGGTTATACAAGGATTCGGGTATGGGGTATGAAAAATCACATACATAGTATGTTTTTTTTATAATAAATTTTTAATAAATAAAATATTAAAAAGCTGTTTTTGGGTGTAGGACGTCAGCCCCCGGAAGATTTGAAAAAAAATTTTTCTCTTCTATCCTAGTAGGACTGACCAATACCTTTCCCGTTAATGCTATGTGAACTGCTTAGGTTGGGTGGTTATAGTGCCTGTGGTGGCCTGTAACCTTGTTCACTACTTATGACAATTTCCACATTGCCAGATGAGACCCTTTGAACTTTCGGACTGGGTTTGGTGCATCTCATCGCCCCCCGGTTTCCCGGTGCCTTGTCGCACCACTTCAAAAAAAATCGCCAAGTGTTTTTAGCCCCCACGCCATTAACTTACACTAAATCTTTCGATGCTCTCATCCTGAGAAACTAAATAATCTTGGTTGTTTGTAAATTAATGTTAGGTGTAACCCTAATCTTTTCTTGTATCCATAATGTGGTGCCGACTTCGCAATGGACAGTAAGAAATATAATTTCTATAGCAGGCACCGTTCCCTAGAAACTTCTGTCTAGCGATATATTCTAGGATTGATGATTATATATGAATAAGATGGGGAATGGAACGGATAAAACAAGGTAGGAAGGGGCGGGTACAAACAGAATGCTTTTTCGGGGCTAGGCAAAAAAGCATATTGCCCCTTCCTGTCTTTATTATAACAATAATTTTGTATAAATGATATAATTTTAATAAAAATCATAGGAAATAAATAAGTGCAGGAACTCTTAAGGCGTAATTCTCCGCATTCAAACGGTAGAAGCTAAGCGACGACCTCATGCTGAGCCCCTCAAGAGAAGACTTATTCCTGCGTCATATGCCTTAACATTTACGAAAAGGACTTACTCTAAAATATTATAACATTTTTCTCTATAAAATTATGATTTTCATTAAGCTTCCCATGCCGATATCAGTGAACAGAATGTACAAGCGCACCAAAAGAGGGATATACTTGAATCCAGAAGCTGCAAAATACAAATCAGATGTTAAATTGATGACAAAAAGCTTTAGAAAGGTTTTCAAAGATGAAAAAAAAGAATTAATTTATTTCACACTCTGGGGACTTAGGAACAAAAGAGGCGACAATCATAACAATGAAAAATTATTATGGGACTCACTAGAGTATGCGGAAATATACCCTAACGATAGACTTTTGAGGCACTCAGCTGGAAGTACTTACGTTATGGATAAAGATAAATTTGGATTTGTAATAGTCGGCCTGGAAACATATGAGGAATATTTAAAAAAACCTATTCAGCTAAAAGCTTTAACCGACATTGCGAAAAGCAAGTTCTTTATTTAGTTATATACAAATGGAGCTTGGCGCCAAGAGCATCGCAAATCTTTTGAAGAGAGTTGACAGTAGACCTGTCGTATTCTCCATCCCATACATTTACAATAGTTTCATAACTTACACCGCTAAGCGATCGAAACTCATAAATGTCCATATTTTTTTCTTTCAGAAGCGCTTTGATGGTTGTTTTCTTTGTCATTCCATCATTATATAAGGTATTTGAAATAAAGTAAGGTTTTTTCTATAAAATTGTTGACTTATAGAGAAATATCTACTAGAATCCAATCTCTCTTAAAGATTGTCAAAAAAAACAAAAAATCAAAATCAAAATAATAATAATCAAAATAATAATAATTTGTTCTGATTCAGGAAAAATATAAAAAACTGGATCGTCAGTGGGGCTAGCGACTGACTATGTTTTATTCTTTTGTTAGCTCCAGTTTTATTAAATTTTATTATTATAAATTGCAATGGAGATTCAAAATGTCAAATTATCAAACAGCTTTAATCAATTACCCTGTTAACTACAGCCCTCTTATCGACCAAGCGAAATACAACCTGTCAAATAAAAAAAAAAATCGATATAGCACTTGAAGTAAAAAATGAGTGGATAAAAGATCGTGGAGAATTACGCAGAAAATCAATGGCTCTGTCAAAGAAAAGAAGGGATGAATATTTTTGGGAGAACGGCACAGATGTGCTAACAGAAGATAACTTATCCGATCTTGTGGAAATAATTAAGCTGAAAGATTTAAAAGGATTCAAACTTCTTTGCAGCACCATTCATATGGATATTGATGAAATAATCGAGCAAGAGATAGAAGATGGAAAAGAAAACGCGTATATTGATGATTACGACAGATACGGTGTAAAGCGTTCTGATTTTTCATAATAATTTTCAATAGGCTAGGAGTGAATAAATGAAACTTTCAAAATTAAAATCAAAGATAGTTAGATGGGTTAAAAAAATATTAAGGCGTCAACGATGGACGTTTTCAATTTCTTTTCTAACGCTTGTGATATTGGTTGGGGTAATGTTCTTTGCTAGCGGTTGCGTTAGCTGTTACAACTCAAGAGGAGAGGGCCAATATAGCGATTGCAGCGTTATTGGCCAGTCCGGCAACGGGAAGACAGCTCCAGAAGAAAAAAAGAAGTTATAACAAGAGAAAGAAGAAATGCTAACATTTTACAAATGTACCAATTGTCACAAATCTCTCAGACCATTCCAGTCTACAGTTAATAATTGCAAAGGAGCTATCAAGCGAGGAAGCAACAAAATATGCAAATTTTATATCTGCGATGTGTGCATTAGACAGGAAAATGAAGGATCGCTATGTTAGCCAGCATCATAGCAGGAGCAGTAGAAGGGTTAGGAAAAACTATATTTTCGGGGCTAGACTCACTTATCACAAGTGACGACGAAGAGCAGAAGAACTCTATCGAAAAGCTGAAGCTTGAGTTAGCACCAGCTTTAGCTCAGTGCCAAATAAACCTTCAGGAAGCAACCCATAAAAATATATTTGTGTCCGGATGGCGTCCATCTATTGGATGGTGTTGCAGCATGGGATTGGCATATGATTTCGTGGTTAGACCAATAGCAAACGGATTTGGTTTTCATTTCGTTGAGATTGATAGCCAAGCACTTTACCCTTTAATTATAGCGTTATTGGGACTTGGTGGTCTGAGAACTTACGAGAAGAAACAACGGATAACTAAATGAACTTATTAAAAGAAACAGAAGACAGATTCAAGTTTTTCGGCGTAACTGAAAAAGATATTAAATTTATCGGAAGCTATAGCGGTGAGTATAGTTGTACATGGGATAGATTTAAAGAAATGGCTAATGTTGAATATGATAATTCATTCGGAGAGCCATATGTTGCCGACGATTTGGTCATTGTGTTTTTATCGGGAAAGTGGATGGAGAGACACGAGTATGACGGTCGAGAAGAATGGGTTATGAGGGTGCCTCCAGTGAAGAAGGAAAATGGGAAGGTGTTATTTAAGGTGGTAGGAGAAGGCGGATGGAATGCTATAGAAGGTTTAAATTAAAAAAATCATATTAAAATGAATAATTTTTACGAACAAATAAAAATAGACGAAGGATTGAGATTAAAGCCTTACCGGTGCTCCGCTGGAAAACTTACCATTGGTGTAGGAAGAAATATCGAAGAAAATGGAATAAGCGAAGAAGAGGCTATTCATCTATTGAAAAATGACATAGAAAGAAGCGACCGAGAAGTTGATTCTGTTTTTACAGATTCTCAAATTAAGTCATTATCAAACCAAAGAAAAGAAGTTCTGGTAAATATGATGTTTAATCTCGGCAAGAAGAAATTTTTAAAATTCAAAAAAATGATTGACGCAATACAATTCAAAAACTGGGGAAGGGCCGCCGACGAAATGCTTGACAGCAAGTGGGCAGCTCAGGTTGGAAGAAGAGCATTGAGGCTGGCGAATATAATGCGTACAGGATATGAATGAGGATTAATAAAATATCTTGACTTAGTAGAGAAAACTCTATAGAATATCTTCTCACATTTAAAAATGAGGAAAAAAAAATGTTAATACTTGGAAGATACAAAGGGGAATCTATTGTCATAAATAACGAAACGGAAGTGAAAATTATAGATATAAAACCAGGTGGAATAGTCAGTCTTGGCATAGAAGCTCCAGCTTCTGTAACAGTCCACCGCGAGGAAATACAGAAAAAAATAAATATGGATAAAGAAAATGAAAACACTTCAGATAAAAGACCATAATCATTGGCTCGATCTACGCAGGAAATTTATTGGAGCGAGCGAAATAGCAGCGCTTTTTTTCGATAGCCCTTACCAAACACCTCTCGAACTTTACTTGATTAAGTCTGGAAAGATAGAATCTAAAAATATTGACTCAGAGCGAGTTGAGTGGGGAAAGAAACTGGAGGCGCCAATTGCAGAAAAAGCAGCCTCAGACCTTAATGTAACTCTGTCAGACGATAATCTTTACTATATGTCAACGCAGTGCAAGAAAATGGGATGCACACCTGACAGGCTTATTCTTGATGAAGACAAGAAGGTTGTTGGAGTTATGGAGATAAAAAATGTTGCTGTTGATCAATACATGAGGTGGGAAGATAAAAATCCACCTCTTTATTATGAAATGCAGGTTCAGCACCAAATGGAGTGCACCGACGTTAAGTGGGGATGTAATGTTTTTTTAGTTGGCGGTAACAAACTTGTTATAAAAACATACTCAAGAAACCAAGAGCTTATCGATGAAATGATAAGAAAAATAAATGCGTTCTGGGAAGATGTTGAAAAACAAGAAATGCCAAAAGTTTGCTCTGATGACTTCAAGCTTCTTGACTCAATTTACCAACTTAAACCTGAAAGCTTTATAGACATGAGCGAAAGTGAAGATTTTAATGAGGCATGCAAAAGTCTAAATGAAGTTAATTTATCAATAAGAGAGCTTGGGAGAATGCACAAGGATTTAAAGTCTCAAATAGCTAATTTTTCAAAGGGAAATTCAATTGTAAAAGGAGATGGATTTACCGTTTACAATCAAGAGATTTCAAGAAAGGAATGCAAAATCAAAGCGTCTGTTTATAGAAAGATGACGTTAAAAATTGACAAAGTTATGGAGATATAACATGAATAATAATTCACTTGCAGTACAACAAACAATTTCAGAGATAGAAAGTTATTTATCACCAAATTTAAAAACAATGCTTCCATCTCATTTGAGCGCAGATAAGTTTTTTTTCTTCTGTTTCAAAGGCTATTATTGACAATCCAAAATTGTTAGACCTCGACAGAAGAAGTCTTTATTCATCAGTTTTAAAGGCAGCTGAAGTAGGTCTTGAGCTTAACAGCATGTTGGGCCACGCTTATTTGGTTCCTTATAAAAGCACTATCACCTTCATACCTGGTTACAAAGGACTCATGGACCTTGCCCGCAGAGGAGGAGATATACAAAGTTTTTCAGTTCAGGAGGTAAGAGAAAATGACGAGTTTTATGTTGATTTTGGTAAAGAAGGACTGCCTTTTTCTCATCGACCAAGATTGACCGGCGAAAGGGGAGAGGCAACCTTCTTTTGGTGTCTTGCAAGATTTAAAGATGGCAGTTTTCATTGGGACTTTATGGGCGTAGAGGATATAAAAAAAATACAAAATGGGTCGGCAAGTGCCAGGTCTTCATACAGCCCTTGGAAAACTCACTTTGTTGAAATGGCTAAAAAAACTATTGTAAGAAGAGTGTGCAAAATGCTTCCTGTTAGTGCTCAGAGGCTCGTTGAGAAAGCTGTTGAGATGGAAAACTCTATTGACAATGAGGTTTCATCCGAATCGTATAACGAAGATGTTTTTGATGGTTGCATAGATGAAGATAACATAGGAATTTCTATTGACGACCAGGAAAAAAAAGAAATAAAAATGCAAGAAATACTAGAGAATGCATCCACTTTGGATGAACTGAAAAGCGAATGGGAAAAAGCGAAAATAGAGTGCCCTAATTTGTACAAAGAATGGAATGATATCAAGGAAAAAAGAAAGCTTGAATTAATAGCTTTGGATGTTTGATTTCAAAAAAAACATACAGAAAATTCTACGAATTAATTGATATTATATTAAATAGATCGTATAATAATAGTTCATTATAACTAGTTATGGAGATATAACATGAAATATAGAAATACAATCTACACATTTTGTGCATTAGCATTTTTAAGCTTGATGCCTTTGAAATCTTTTGCTTTCCCAGCTGGTGATGGAAGCCTTCAGAAGAAAATTATCTGCGCTATCGTATCTGAACAAAATAAAGCGTTAGTTCTTTCTCAGTCTGCCTTAAGTTTTTACAGCATTGCATTCAGTAAGACTAGATGGATTTCTAATAATCCTGAAGCAAAGAAATATATACACAATGCAACAAATAACATTAATTCAATGAGGATCCCTATCGAAACAGCTAGAAATTTCTTGGTTGTTCTGTGCAGCGGCACACCACCACTTACAAATAGTGATTTAGCCTTGATGAAAAAAAAATAGGTTAAATTATAAGTGA
>JAESST010000344.1 GCA_016763995.1 Flavobacteriales bacterium
TGCAAACCGTATGAGTGGGAAAATCTGCATGAGTACTGCAGCGCACTTTACGCGCCTGCAGGGTTGTAGAAAGTTGGAGGACGGGTCAATAGACCCCTGAAAGTGAATGGCATATGAATAATATGTAATAATAAGCCGGTCAACGCCGGGTCAACTAAACCAGATAAAAACACACTGTATGCCATTGCGTCTAATTCTAAAGCATTTACTTCAGCTATGATTGGCATGTTGGTGCAAGAAGGTAAATTGGGATGGAACGATAAAGTCAAAAAACACCTCCCTTATTTCGCGGTTTACGATCCTTGGGTGAGCGATCATGTTACCATCAGAGATTTATTAAGCCACCGCGTAGGTCTAGGCACCTTTAGTGGTGACAACATTTGGTATCAATCCAATCTAAGCTCGGAAGAAATTATTAGGCGAATTCAATATGTTCCCAAGGCTTACGACTTCAGAGCAGGTTATGGCTATTCTAACTTGATGTTCATTACTGCAGGCGAGATCATTCGAAAAGTAACTGGAGAAAGCTGGGGTGAAAATGTACAAAAACGAATCTTAGATCCATTAGAAATGGACCGAACCATTGCAACTATTCGTGACCTAGATAAAAAGGGGAACTACGCCACTCCTCATGCCAGAAAAGAAGATAAAAACTATATCATTCCTTGGGCCAATTGGGATGAAGTAGCCGCGACAGGCGGAATCATTTCAAGTGTTGAAGATGTCTCTAAATGGATGATTTTCAATTTAAATCATGGTATTATTGGAGAAGACACTTTGCTTTCCGCTAGAACTAGAAATATCGTCTGGACTCCCCATAACAACCACTTTGTAGATCACACTTCAAAAAATGACTTCGACCGACATTTTAACGCTTATGGTTTAGGTTGGGGACTGAGCGATTATCATGGAAGATTAAAAGTAGGTCACACAGGAGGATATGATGGAATGATCACCGCGATCAACCTTATTCCAGATGAAAACATTGGAGTAGTTGTATTAACCAATGGAGTGAGGAGTCCCATTATGGCGGCGAGTTATTATGCATTAGATTATGTTTTGGGAATTGAAAATTCAAAAGATTGGTCGAAAGATCTGTTGGAAAAAACCAATGAATATGCTGAAAACGATACTAGAATTGCAGATCGTAAAGCAAAAAGAGTACTTAAAACAAAGCCTTCTATTAAAGAAAAAGACATGCTTGGCGACTACCACTCAGACATGTATGGTAGGATTTCAATTCTACAAAAAGGAAAACAGCTCAAACTGGAATTTGAACACTCCCCTTTATTATCTGCTACATTAACACATTGGCATTACGATGTATGGGAAATCATATGGGACAACCCACAAGCTTGGTTTAGCTTTGGAACCATTAAAATAAACACAGACAACAACTTAAAGGTAAAGGGATTTGATTTTGACATTCCAAACGATGACTTCTACTTTGAAGACTTCAAGCCTTATAGAAAAAACTAATCAGAACATTACGCATCAGAAATGAATACAACAGACTTACAACTTCTAAAAGAACTATGTGCCATTCACGCTCCTTCGGGAAGTGAACTAGCGGTTAAAAATTACTTAATCGAGTACGTTAAAGCCAAGCAAAGTTCTTGGAAAGTACAACCTACTATAATTGACGGGGAAGACTTTCAGGATTGCATCATCTTAGTCTTTGGTCAACCCAAAACCGCCATTTATGCCCACATGGATTCTGTAGGGTATTCAGTAGGCTATAATAATGAATTGCTAAAAATTGGAGGCCCAAAAGCCGAAGAAGGAAGTATTTTGGTAGGAGAAGACAGTCAAGGAAAAGTTGAAGGAAAATTACACTACAACATTGAAGATGATGGTGAGGAAAAGATATTATTAAAAACAGAGATTATTTTTGGTCGAACCATCGATCGAGGAACTACGCTTACTTATTTGAGTGAATGTGTAGAAACTGACACGCACCTTCAAAATTGCTATCTAGACGACCGTTTAGGGATTTGGAATGCCTTAAAAGTTGCAGAAACTCTAGAAAACGGAGCCATTGTATTTTCAGCTTGGGAAGAAGTTGGTGGTGGGAGCGTTGGTTATTTAGCGAAATACTTGTATGAAAATTATCAGGTTCGACAATCTCTTATTTCAGATATCACTTGGGTAACTCCAGGTGTAAAAGATGGAAATGGAGTTGCTGTTTCTATGAGAGATTCAGGGATTCCAAGACGCTCATACATCGACAAGATTATAGGACTTGCTCGTGAATCTGGTATTCAATTCCAATTGGAGGTTGAAAGTGCAGGTGGTAGCGATGGAAATGCCCTACAGAAATCTCCTTACCCTATCGATTGGTGTTTTATAGGTGCTCCTGAAGAAAATGTACACATGCCTACTGAACGAGTGCATAAGAACGATGTAGAAGGCATGCACCGGCTCTACTCCTATTTGATGAAGCATCTATGAGGAAAAGATCAAGAAAAAACATAGAACGCCGAACGCCTCATTCCAAGATTAAAGTGGATGACTCCGACAATATGGAGAGTTTCAATATTTTAATGGTATTTGCATTCTTCTTGGCTACATTTTACATCTTTCAATCTTTCATTGATATAGATATTAGCTTACTTCAACTTTTACAGCTTTACTGCCTATTTGTAGGCCTCAGCTTTTTTATTTCCATTAAATGGTATCGTAATAAATTCACCATGAGTTTTTACGAGTACATTCTTTTCAATTTTCTTGCTTTTGCTCCATTAGCAATTTCAGCTCTATTTTTTATTAACGAAGTTGGAAAAGGAAAAGAATATGTAGAAACTTACGTAGTTGAAAGTTTTATTCACTCGGAATACAATACCATATATACTTTAAAAGACAAAGCTTATGAGGAGGACGAATACCTCCGTTCAATTGGGCAGTATGACAACATAGAAATAAAAGGAAATTCGAAGCTATCTATTTATTTCTCAGATGGGTTATTCGGTTTAAGAATCATCGAAAAAAAAGTATTACACTAGCGAAATACGCTTCATCTCCTTCATAATTAAATCACTTTCGTAGCCTTTCGATTGAAGAAAACGGTATAATTTTTCTCGCTTCTGTTCATCCGTACCCAATAAATTTAATTTCTTCTCTACCAGTTCTTCTAAATTTTGCAGGTATACTTTTTCATCAATTCCTTTTACCGCTTCATTTACTAACTTACTACTAACTCCTTTTGCAGACAAGCCTTCTCGAATTTTAAACAGCCCCCATCTCTTTATATTCACTTTTCCTCTTACAAAGGCATCTGCAAAACGTATCTCATTCAAGAAATTTTCTTTTTGTAAATACTCCAAGATCAATTGCAGATCCGACTCTTTTAGTCGATACTCTCTCAATTTCTGTTTTACTTCGTAAATACTTCGCTCCTGATAGCTGCAGTAACGCATCGCTTTTGAAAGAACCTCTGAGTAAGATAAAGCTTGTTTGTTTTGATACATTTACACCACAGAAATTTAGTACGAAGATACGCGAGATTTAAGGTTTGAAAAACAGAAAAGCACTCATTTTATTACTTTCGGCAAACGCTGTTTCACATTTCGCACAAGGCATTAGTATGCTGGCAATACCCTGGTATTTTGCCAAGCACTTAGATGCCTCATCAACCTTTGCAAGCATCTATTCCATAGCCACCTTTGTCACTTTATTTTGGGGCCTTTACGCTGGCACTTTAATCGATCGATTTCCTAGAAAGAATATATTTATTGGACTTTGTGCCATTAGCGCTATTGTGCTACTCAGTATCTCCTCCATAGGATTTATAAACGGTGCAATTCCCATGTTCGGAGTCGCTTTTGTATTTTGCTTCACCCTCTTTAATTTCAACATTCACTACCCTACACTCTATGCATTCGGGCAAGAAATAACGGAAAAAGAAAACTACAGCAAAACCAACTCCTTGTTAGAAGTTATGGGGCAATCTACGAACGTATTTTCAGGAGCAATCGCTATACTCTTAATTGAAGGAATTGACATAGAATTATTTGGTTATCTGATACAAATTCAACCTTGGCAGATTCACGAAATATTTTTAATGGATGGAATCACCTACCTCATTGCCATGAGTTTGATTTATTTTATTAACTATGTTCCCTCCGTAAAAAATCAAGTATCTAAAGAGCCTGTACTTCTTCGATTAAAAGAAGGAGTCAACTATTTAAAGAAAAGGCCGCTTCTCTTCTATTTTGGGAATGCCTCCTTCACTGTTTTTATATTTGTTCTTATTTCCACTCATTTGCTTTGGCCCATTTATGTTGAAAAACATTTAGGGGAATTAGGAAACGTCTTTGCCATCACAAAAATGAACTATGCAGCCGGAGCGCTATTTTCAGGCTTCTTCATCAGTATTATTTTTCGAAAATCAAACATTGTTTTCTCAATTATCATCCTTATGATTTTAGCACTTATCTCTATCTTTATTTTATCTATTTCCCAATCTGTACCAGTACTTTTTGGGCTGGCTATAGGATTAGGAATTGCCAATGCAGGAATACGAATACAACGTATTACCTACCTCTTCAACCACATTCCTAATCATATCATTGGTAGAGTCAATAGCGTTTTTCAAAGCATCAACATCCTATTACGTTCTATTTTTATTGGAATTTTTTCATTAAGCTTCTTTTCAGAAGGATCTAACATCACTTGGGCTCTAGTCCTCGGAGGTATAGTCATTAGTATTTCTACTTTCCCACTCCTGTGGAATTATAAGGAATTAAGAGATTTAGACCGAAAAAATTAATATCAATCCAATAGAAACAAAAAAGGTCAGATTCGAGTATTCTCAAATCTGACCTTTTTTATATCAAAATAAACTGATTTACTTCAATCTTATTTCTTCTTGCTGCGCATCAAAAAAACGATACTCTAGGAATGAATATGCAGAGGATTTTCGAATGTTTATGCGTTGCTTATACTGCTTAGACCACTTCCTTTGTATGGAACTGAAAAATCCCTTCGTTAAATAGGCTTCAATAAATGGATGAACCGTCAAAGTAATTTTCTTTTCGTTCTGTTGCTCGATCAAATAACGAATATTGTTTTCCATGTCATCTATCAATAAAATCGTAGCATGTGTTTCGCCATCTCCATTGCAGCAAGGACATTTCTCCGACGTTTTGATATCCATTTCAGGTCTCACACGCTGTCTTGTGATTTGAACCAAGCCAAATTTCGTTGGAGGAAGAACCGTATGTTTCGCTCGATCTTCCTTCATAAATTCCTTCATCTTCTCAAAAAGCAATTCACGATTTGCTGCATCTTTCATGTCAATGAAATCAATCACAATGATTCCACCCATGTCACGTAATCTCAATTGCCTGCTACTTCTGCAGCAGACTCCAAGTTCACATCAAATGCATTTTGCTCCTGATTGTCTTTAGAACGGCTTCTCTGACCACTATTTACATCCACTACATGAAGAGCTTCCGTATGTTCAATCACTAGATAAGCTCCAGATTTCATGGTTACATTCATGCCAAAAAGAGATTTAATTTGCTTCTCGATACCGAAATACTCAAATATTGGTACATCCCTGCGATAACCTTTCACCATCTTTTCTTTGCCTGGAGCAATAGATGAAATGTAAGACACCAATTCTTTCTTAGTATCCAAATCATCAACATAAATGTGATTAAAATCTTTGTTCAATAAGTCTCTCAACATTGCTGAACTTCTACTTATTTCGCCCAAAACTCTATGGGGAGGTTTCGCTGTTTGAAGCCTTGTAAAACAAGTATCCCACTTCTTCATCAACTCGCTTAAATCAGCATGCAAATCAGCTACCTTTTTATTTACAGCAACTGTTCTTACAATTACTCCAAAGCCTTCGGGGCGAATGCTCTTAATTAGTCTTTTTAAGCGATCTTTCTCTTCGTGGTTTCTTATCTTCTGAGATACAGAAATTCGATCAGAAAATGGGACCAATACCATGTACCTTCCAGCAATAGATATCTCACTGCTTAATCTCGGCCCTTTCGTAGAAATGGGTTCCTTAGCAATTTGAACCAACGCATATTGATTGCTTGACAGCTGCTCAGCTATCTTACCATCCTTATTAATTTCTTCTTCGAACTTAAAGTTCTTTAAAGAAGATGTTTTGTGGTTATTACTAATTACCGCTTGAACATATTTATTCAAGGAGCCAAAATTTGCCCCCAAATCTAAGTAGTGTAAAAAGGCATCTTTGTTATACCCCACATCTACAAATGCGGCATTTAACCCTGGCATTACCTTTTTTATTCTACCTAAGTAGATATCACCAACTGAGAAATTATTATTGCTCTTCTCTTTATGTAACTCTATTAATTGTTTGTCTTCTAAAAGTGCAATAACATCTTCAGAAGATTTTGAGTTAATTACTACATCAACACTCATTGTCTTATATCTTCTATATGCCCGAACGAGCACAGAATTATGCAAACACAGGAATCCCATCGCATATAAATGCAGGGACTCTCTGATAAAAAAGTATTTAGGAGAAAATTAAAGCCCGGAACCGGGCTTCAATTATTTCTTCTTCTTATGACGGTTCTTGCGAAGTCTTTTCTTTCGCTTATGAGTCGCCATCTTATGTCTTTTTCTTTTCTTACCGCTTGGCATAATTTTTAATTTTAACTATTATTTTTATTTTTTATCTCTTTTATGTAATCGTTTACCTGTTGTTTAACAAGTGGATCGTCTACTAAAGATTTGTATTTCTCTAAGGTTTCAATCCCTTTTTTTACATCGCTCTGACTAAGATAAACATCTGTCAGATAGATATATGCTTCAGCATTATTAGGATCAATTGAAAGAGCTGTTTCAAACCGTTCAATAGCCTTTTCATACTGTCCCGATTGAATTGCAAAGTAACCCAAATTTGTTAAGGCATTCACATTTTTTGGGTCTTTATTTAACACATCTTTTAAAATACCTATTCCTTTCATTGGCATAACACCTAGCGCACTTGATCCTTCGACATTTGCAACACCTATTGCTGTTTGCGCTTGTAAATTTTCAGGGTTCAATTCAATTACTTTTTTGTAATTATTAATCGCCCCTTGAATTAATTCTTTTGGTTTTTGTTTCGAAAGTCTAAATGCTTTGAAGTAATTATCACCTGCGAGCATATAATTTGTTTCTGTTGGATCTACCTCTGCCTTTCGCTCTGTAAATTTTGCCACCATTGGTGGAACATTTCTTTTAATACTAAATGAGATTAAAGAATCATATAATTCCAACTTAGTATTAACGTCTGCTACTTGATTCGCTTTACTTTCTAAAGCAGCTATCTGCTCCAAATCAGCAGAATCTAGTCTGTTCGCATATTCGTCGGTCATGTGCCCGTGCTCTTCACCTTCCGCATGATCATGCCCCTCATGACTCACTTCGTTCTGAGCTACAGCAGATCCTATTACATCGCTCTTTTGTCTTGGCATAAAACACAAAAGGCCAGTAACAACAACTCCCGCTAAAATTAGCAGGAGTTGTATTTTTAATTTACTAGTCATTAAGCTTATGGCTTAACGTTAGCTTTACCTTGTTCACGAAGCTTTTTGAAGGCTTGAACGCAGGAATGTAATGTGCTGGAATAATCATAGTAGTGTTCTTAGAAATGTTTCTACCAGTTTTTTCAGCTCTTTTTTTTGTGATAAAACTACCGAAACCTCTAAGGTATACGTTCTCTCCACCTTCTAATGATCCTCTTACGGTTTTCATGAATTCTTCAACAGTATTTAATACTGCTGCTTTTTCTATTCCAGTATTATCCGAAATTTTTGCTACGATGTCTGCTTTTGTCATCTTTAGTTAATTTTGTGTTTATAATTAATTGGTTTTATATGAACTACTTAGATCATACGCAGCAAATATAATGAAATATTTACGACTCAACCTATTATAACTCATTTAGTTAAAAAAAATTCGACGACTTGCATTATTTTAAAGACAAACAAGAGCTGTTCGCAGCTAGATTATTAGAATGGTATCACCTTAACAAAAGGGACTTACCTTGGAGAGAGACGAAAAACCCCTACAAAATATGGTTATCTGAAATAATTTTACAGCAAACACGGGTAGCTCAAGGCAGAAGTTATTATCTAAAATTCATTGCGCATTACCCTACTGTAAATGACTTAGCTAAAGCAAGCGAAGAGGAAGTCTTAAAAGACTGGCAAGGCCTAGGCTATTATTCGCGCGCAAGGAATTTACATAGTACTGCTAAATACATTTCAAACGAATTAAACAATGTATTCCCCAATTCACATCAAGAGATCAAACAACTAAGGGGTGTCGGAGATTACACTTCTGCGGCTATTGCTTCTTTCGCTTTCGATTTACCGTACGCGGTTGTAGATGGGAATGTATACCGTATTTTATCTCGCATCTTTGGAATAGAAACCCCGATCGACTCAACACTCGGCAAAAAAGAGTTTGCTACTTTAGCTCAATCACTATTAACGGAAGATCAACCTGCCAACTTCAACCAAGCAATGATGGAATTTGGGGCAATCCAATGCACTCCAAAAAAACCCAACTGCATGGTTTGTCCATTTTCGGAGCATTGCTATGCCCTATCGGAAAACGCTATTAAACAATTACCAATTAAAGAGAAGAAGCTCAAACAAAAAACGAAATACCTTAATTACTTTATCTTTGAAACAGAAGACACAATCATTATTAATAAACGAGATAAAAAAGGAATTTGGCAAAACCTATACGACTTCCCATTAATAGAAAGTAAAAAAGAGTTAAACGAAGAACAAATCACCCAATCTACAGCTTTTGCTAAATTGATCAATCAACAGGAATATAAAGTCATTGCCGTTTCTGCGATTCGAAAACATATCCTAAGTCATCAAATTTTGATGGCCAAATTCATCCATCTTCGATTAAAAGATGAAAAATCATTGAAAAAAATTGGTTTCGAAGGAATTAAGAAGGAAGAGCTTATCAAAAGACCAATTCCTAAATTAATAGAAAATTATCTCAACGAAGAAAGCAATTTGCTATCTTTGTTTACATCATAATCGTAATAAATTAGACCATGGCAGGAGTAAATAAAGTAATCTTAGTAGGCAACTTAGGAAAAGATCCTGAAGTTAGACATCTTGAAAATGGAGCCGCAGTTGCTAACTTTTCTATTGCTACTTCTGAAACCTACAAAGACAAAAATGGAAACCGTCAGGAACAAACTGAATGGCACAATATCGTTTTGTGGAGAGGTTTGGCTCAAATTGCCGAAAAATACCTTAGAAAGGGAAGTCAGGTTTATGTTGAAGGAAAACTAAAAACACGAAGCTGGCAAGACAAAGACGGAAACACTCGTTATACAACTGAAGTAGTAGGAGATCAGATGACCATGCTAGGAGGAAAAAACAACTCTAACAATAACTCTGCTCCGGCCCCCGAAGCAGTAAACGAGCCGACCAACACTTCAGGAGCCGCCAATATTGCGAGTGACGCTGCAGACGATTTACCCTTCTAAAACATGAGAACAGCCTTTTCTATTCTCAATTATTCACGAATACTGTAGATTTTGAACGAGCCCTTTGAACAGGTTTTAACTTCTACATTACTTTCTGTCTCCTCTTATGGAGAATCGATTAGCATTATTTCTGCTAGCATTATTGTGCTTTTTTTACTGATATGCTCTGCCTTGATTTCGGGGTCTGAGGTCGCTTATTTTTCGCTTGGCCCAGGAGAACTAGACACCATAAGCAATAATAGTGATAGAAAAACTGAGCTACTTAAAGACTTACTAGAACGTCCTAAAAGACTATTAGCAACCATTCTCATTACCAACAATTTTGTTAATGTAGCCATTGTTATTATTTCTACTTACCTAAGCGACCTTTTGATAGATGATACCCTTAGTGAAACAACACAATTTACAATACAAGTAGTAGTAGTTACTTTCTTGTTATTATTACTAGGTGAGGTAATCCCTAAAGTATATGCCAACAAGAAGCCACTAAGCTTAGCTCTTTTTATGGCTTTCCCTATTTATTATCTAAGAAGTGCATTAACCCCAATAAGTAGTGCATTGGTAAACTCCACTAATTTCATCGATAAGAGAATTAAGAAAAAGGGACATCACATTTCTGTTGACGAGCTTTCTCAAGCACTAGAACTCACCTCTAACGAAAACAGCAATGAAGAAGATCAAAAGATTCTCGAAGGAATCGTAAAATTTGGAAATACTGATGTAAAACAAGTCATGACAGCTAGGGTTGAGGTTATCAGCTTAGAAGAACAAATCCCATTCTCTGAGGTCATCGAGACAATTCTGAATTCAGGATTCTCCAGAATTCCTGTACATAAAGATACATTTGACACAATTTTAGGAATATTATACATTAAAGATGTATTGCCACACTTAACAAAGACCGAATTCAACTGGCTATCCCTTATTCGGAAGCCTTTCTTTGTTCCAGAGAATAAAAAAATTGACGACTTACTAAAAGAGTTTCAAACCAAAAAAACACACCTTGCTGTGGTAGTGGATGAGTATGGAGGAAGCTCCGGAATCATCAGTTTAGAGGATATTTTAGAAGAGATCGTTGGCGAAATCAGTGATGAATTTGACGATGAAGACCTAGTATATTCTAAACTAGATGATTACAATTATATATTTGAAGGAAAAACGCCTTTGAACGACATGTATCGAGTATTAAATATTGATGGAGCAGATTTCGAAGCTGAAAAAGGAGAATCTGAATCGATGGCAGGTTTCGTATTAGAATTATTTGGTAAGATTCCTAAAAAGAATGAAAAACTTCGATTCAACGACTATCAAATCACCATCGAAGCTGCCGATAAAAGAAAAGTTAAAAGGATAAAGCTTACGCTTCCTAAAACAACGCCCAAACAAAAATGAAGCATTTACTTTACCTGATCATTGCTTGCTCATTATTTGCTTGCTCTAGTGAGCCGGTTCCTAAACCTGTTGGTTACTTTAGAATTGACCTCCCTAAAAAGCAGTATCAAATTATCGACTCCATCCCCTTCCCTTTTCGTTTTGAACTTCCGCAATACGGAGCAGTCAATTTAAAAAGAACTGCTGAAGATGAACGTTTCTTGAATATTGACTTTGCAAAATATGGTGCTAGAATACACTTGAGCTATCTAAAAATAGACAGTAACCTACCAAACCTATTGGAAGATTCTAGAACACTAGTGTACAAACACATTGAAAAAGCACAAGATATTTCAGAGAATAGAGTTCACAATTCCAAGAAACGGGTATTTGGAATTTATTACAGCTTAGATGGAAACACTGCTTCCGGATCGCAATTTTACCTAACAGATAGCACAAGCCATTTTCTACGAGGCGCACTTTACTTTAGTGTTGCACCCAACTTTGATTCTATTGCTCCCGTTCAAGCGTTCATCAAAAAAGACATTGAACAATTTATCGGAAGTTTTGAGTGGACAAAATAATTACGAATCCAAGAATTACGAATGCTTACTAGAATTCAAAGTGAGCGACGAAAGGAGTAGTCCAATTACGAATGACTTATTCATAACCCACAATTTTAGTTAAATGCTGCTGGCAGTAGCGTTCAAAAATCTAAATCGGTGTAATCCAAAAACAACAGACCCTAACAGAACAAAAGCACCTAATTGATGCAGCAAGCCCAAATTGACTGGCACTGTATACAACAAGGTGAAAACACCTAATAAAAATTGAACTCCTACAGCAATTAATAAAGCATTCACACCCCATTTCTGCGAAGAGGAAAGCATTTGCTTCTTCGCTTTAATGAAAATGAATACAATTAAAGCCACAACTCCATAGGCTAAATAACGGTGAACAAATTGAACTCCAGCTAAACCTTCAATAAAATTCACATACCATGGTTGCATAGCGGTGACTCCTTCAGCAATCCATTGATCTCCCATCTTTGGCCAAGTATTGTATACTCTTCCGGCATTGAGTCCAGCTACAAAAGCTCCCCATATAATTTGAATAAGCACGGCAAGAAAAAGCATCCGAAACCATTCCTTTAATGGATTCACAGCTACTTTTACTTGCTTAGGATACATGAGCCCTAAAGCAAGCCAAAAGGTATAAGCAAAGGTTAAAAAAGCAGTTATTAAATGCATGGCCAAACGGTAATGACTCACATCGGGATTTTTAACCAAACCACTCTTTACCATATACCAACCCAAAAGCCCTTGAAATCCTCCCATAATTAAAAGGATAATCAATTTTGGCATTAAGGGTTTTTGAATTTTTTTCTTCAAGCAAAACCAAAAAAAAGGAA
>JAESST010000345.1 GCA_016763995.1 Flavobacteriales bacterium
ATTTTAGCATCTTCTAAAAGAAGCCCAGAACAGAGTCAGCAAGCCATCCAAATCCGCATGCTAGCACAAAACATGCTTTATCCTAAAAAAGAAATTTCAGAAATTGTTAAGCATAAGTTTAAAGTCATTGTCACTTACGATACACCAGATTTAAACTTAGATAATTGCATCAACAGCCTTTTAAATCAGAACTATGATCGTTTTTCAATTTGTTGTTTATCAAACAAAAAAAAACATTCCAGTTATTTTAATTCTTTAGAAGAAGAAAAGCTAAGTACACACCAAGGATATCTAGCTTCAGCTATTCAAACATTTAATGATGAGGCTATTCTTATCATTCCTGCTGACTCATGCTTCATCTATTCTAATGGGTTAAGTATTATTAATCAACAATTGAACGAAAGAGATACACTCCTCTTTTATGGGCAACATCTATTTTCTAATGGTACTTATGGTGACAACTTTCCACTTACACCTACCATCAATATTGCCAACGCTCCAATATTAAAACAGAAGCCTTCTTGGTTACTAATAAAGTCGCAAACAAAAGTAAAAGATGTTATTACAGCAGAAATGGATTTTTCCTCTTTAAGTAAAACCTTAATAGAAACTGAATCAAATCGCTTCTTTATTGAACATCCATTATTTATGAAAACCCATTAAACAACCATTATACTAACTAAAACAATTAACCATGCAAAAACGAGAACGGAAAAATCAATTTTTATTCAGCTTATGCACCATAGCATTGATAACAATCATTGGATGCAATAATCCACCGCAAAAAAAGGATGATCAAAATAAAGCTGAACCCTCCTTAAGTGAACATGTCGCCCAATACCATAAAATGCAGGCAGGTGATGAAGATTACATTCACAAACACACTTCATTGAATGCGCCTTATGAACTGAACCTAGCCGATGACAAACAATATCGCTATGTCCTCCATAATTTAAAGGCTGGTGGTAAAACTCCTGAAAAACATCCGGCCTTATTTAACGATCTAAAAATGCAAAGAGAAAGCAGTAAAGCCTCTCCTCCTCAAGTAGCAGAAGTATGGACGGATGCAAAAACAGATGGATTATCAGATATAAACATATTGCAAAACTTATATAGTCATGATGGTATAACCTATAATGCAAGTGGGAGAAGTTCTATCTATGATGGAGTAAATAGCTCCTCCATGATGTTCATTTTTGGAACCATTAATGCAGAAAAAAAATATACTGCTTTTCATACATCGAATACGACAAGTAAATATGGTAGTCAAACAGAAAATTGGACACGACAATTAAACTCAAGCGTTCCTGTAGCAAAAAGAGGAGAAAAAGTTAAAGCCACTGTCATTATTACTACTTCTGCCAATGGCGGCCCACATGGAAATACCTATATTCAGTCCTCTAATAATAATAGCAATGCCACAGACATTTGTGTTACTGCTCCCAATCATGGTATTGAGCAAAATGCATCAATAGCTTCTTGCCCTGTAAGTTACACTACGGGATGTGTCAATAAAGATACCGCAAAATTAAAAACCCCTATAGTAAGTTGCTATGGAAGAAATAATAGCATTGCTAGGGCCAATTGTGGAAATTGTAATTATGGTTATCCAAGACCTGGACACCCAGACTCATTGGCATTACTGGTTTCAGGTTCTATCACCTTTCCTAATGATCTATTAGATAATGGAGGAAAACCTGTAGGAAATTTTAGAATGTACCTTTTGCACGATACTACTACCGGTGGTGGTTGCATTCTTCATTCACAATACGATACAGCAAGTACCTTTCCAGCTAATTTCACGATAGATCTTGATAATCCTAAACAGTTGAATTACTGTTTTAGAGGAGGAGATTTTACTAGTAGAACTTGCTTCAAAGATCTGGTTTCTACCAAAGTTGAATTAATACTAGATGTGAATGCCATATTAAATGATTTCACAACCTCTCAAGCTACTGTATCAAGGGTGTATTGTGATTCCGCAAATCGTGCAGACCCTACTACTACCGCTTGGTGTGCCAATATTCCACAAATTTGTATCGTTCAAGGCTGCCTCGCTAAGGGAACCATGATTACACTTGCTGATGGGAGTACGAAACCTGTAGAAGATTTTGTTGGTGGCGAAATGGTACAATCATCAGGAAAAGACAGACAGGTAGGCGCCACAACAACGGGAAAAGAATTTATTCCTATCTATAGAATTAAAACAGAAAATGGCAAAAAAGTAATAATTTCTAGTAGACACCCTATTCCAACAAGTGATGGAATGAAATTAGTACGTAATTTAAAGGTTGGAGATGAAGTTACTACAGAGGAAGGACCTAGCCAAATCAGTTCTATTATTAAAGAAAAGTATGACCAAACTGTTCATAATTTCACTGTAGGAGATGATGGCGATGCCGCAGAAGGTGTAGCAAACATGTATGCTAATGGAATCTTAGTAGGGGATTTAGCTTCACAGGCACATTACGCTCATATAGATAAAAAACGAGGTCGAACTTTAGATGAACTCAAAGAAGAAATTTCGGCTGAATGGCATAAAGATTTAGAAAGCGACTTTAATTCTAAGTAAAATTATATGCTTACCCGAAAGGTCTAAAATTAAAGTTCCGATCAAGAATAAGACTTGGGAGAACTTCTAGGAGAAAAACATCATTTTTTATTATGATATTCTAGAAATTTATTCAACTACATAAAATCCCGAGACTCTTCTAAATAAGAGTCTCGGGATTTTATTTTGATGGCAGAGTGGCTACTGTAGCCTTCTATTAGCTTCAGGCTATTCAACGTCTTTTACTATGTACTTCATGTTCTTTTTGTTGGGGCGGTAGTCGAAAGTTTGAATTTTTTTAAGAAGGATTTAAAGCTAATAACTTGGTTTACATTTACAAATCAATTAATCACTAAGCCTATTAACCTGAGTTCGGTTCTTCTTAAGAATTCAGAACGTAAATAAATAGTGAGATTTGATTAAAAGATTGCTGTTTAGCTACGGAACTATGAAAATATTCACAGAAATGACAATCTACTCTGTTGAATATTTAGAATATAGCCTGCTATATTTCAAAAAAATCACCTTGTATATTGCCACTTCTGAAAAGCTGAATTTCTAACTAATAATTGAGCTTAGGTTAGTATTGCAATGGCCTCAGTTTATGAGAAGAACCCTATTAACTATAATGGCTGAGTAAATTTTTCGTACTTTTCTGCTTGAAAAATTATTATTAACCTAAAAATTAACTTATGAAGAAGCTTAACTTGCTCTTTACTATGATGCTAGCTCTGTGTTTGACAGGGTTTTCTCAGTTTCGATTAGAAACCGTACCACCTTTAACAGGTGGAAATGGATCTGGAGGAACTGCATTTCAAATAATTGTTAAATCTCCAATAATACTGGATTCATTAAGGCAGGCCTTTCAGGCCGGTGCACAAATCCCTGAGATTTGGTATACCGCTACTGATACGACAGGTCCACCAAATATTACAACTGCAAATGGTTGGACACTACTTGCGACTTCGCCAAGTTTAACTGGCTTGAGTGCAGGTTTAACCCCAACATTGCAAACTATTCCTGTTGGATTAGGTTTAGTCTTAAGCCCAGGAATATATCGATTCTATATTGGAGCAGCAACAGGCGCCAATGTGGTATATACTACTTGGAATGCGGCAAACCAAGATGTATTTGATGATACTTTTATTACGATCAGGAATGGATCGAATATTGGTTACGGAGGTGCGGTTCCAAATCCTAATTTCTCGCCAAGACAATGGAATGGTGGAGTAATTTATTCTCCATTAGGAGGAGCAAATGATGCTTCTGTTCTTTCTGTTGATTCTCCAATAGTTTTTTGTGCAGGATCTTATCCTGTAGTAGCTACAATTGGGAATTATGGTATAAATCAAATTAATTCAGTAGACATAAATTGGGAAGTGAACGGTGTAGTTCAACCGGTAGTAAATTATACAACACTATTAGATACGCTATTTGGACTTTCAGCAAATACTGCTCAAGTTAATTTAGGAACTGTTCCTTTTATTGCTGGAAATAATACTGTAAAGGTGTACACTTCAAATCCAAACGGAGTTGCAGATACTACTAATTTAAACGATACAATGTTTGTTGATGTTCGATCAGCATTAGAGCCTTCAGATATTTTAGTTTCAAATGCAACACTTTCATCTATTGATGTAACAGTAGTTGGAGCAGCAGGTACTATTGATTATGAATACGGTCCTACAGGTTTTATACTTGGATCAGGAACAAGCGGTAATTCTGCATCAGCAACTTTTACGATTTCAGGTTTAACTCAAGGAACAACCTTTGATGTGTATGTAAGATCTAACTGTGGGGCTAATGATACTTCTAGGTATGTAGGTCCTCAAACATTTAATACATCTTTTGGATTGCCATTCGCACAAGATTTTGAAAACTTTGCAAATGGAATTCTTAACAATCCTTTTCCTGAAGGTTGGAGTGCTTCTCAAGCAGCAGGTTTTCCAATTCCACGATGGGAGAGTGAATTAGGGCAAGGTTTTAGTCCTGGTTTCCAAACAGGTCCTATTTGGGATCATACTAATTATGGAGGTCCTGGAATTTTTATGTTTATGAATTCTTCTGGTGGAGCTAACGATTCTGTTGACCTTTTTAGTCCTCCTATATATGTGGATGCAACAGTAAATCAAATCGAAATTGGTTATTGGTATTTTAACTTTGGAGCAGGTGTTCAAAGAATTGAAATTATCGCAGATACCAACGGTGTTGAAACAATACTAGCGACTCATACAGGTGCAATTCAAGCAACACAACAAGATCCTTGGTTGTTTAACTCAGTAAGAATGACTGGAGTCCAAGGTCAAAGTGTAACTCTTAAGTTCAGAGGATATAATTCTACTGGATTCAATAGAGGAGATCTTGCAATTGATGACATTACAGTAGATCCAATATTACCATTAAATGCAGGTGTACTTGAAATTCAGAGCCCATCAGGAGCTCTTTGTCCGGGTTTAGTAAGTCCTGTTGTAGGAGTTAAGAACTTTGGTTCTAATACAATTACTACTGTTGATGTAATAACGGATGTTAATGGGCTTTTAGACACTGTTACTTTTACAGGTACAATTTTACCTGGCGATACAGCTTCAGTAAGCTTAAGTTCATTTACCTTGAGTGCTTCAATAATATATGATATAGATTTTTACACAAATCTTCCAAATGGAGCTGCTGATCAATTCCCAAGCGATGATACTTTAAGTATTGATGCTTTAAGAACAGGATTGTCAGGTGTATATACATTAGATGCATCGCTTCCGGCTTCAGCTACCAACTTTACATCGTTTTCTGAACTAGAAGGTTCAGTTAATAACTTTGGAATGTGCGGGCCTGCTACAGTTAATGTAGCTGCAGGAACATACAATGATGTATTGTATTTTGATAACCCTACTGGTCTAAGTGCTTTAAGTAGCTTAACAATAGATGGAGGAGATTCTTCTATGGTTACTTTAACGAATGATCTTTCTGCTGACGATGCAGTTATTCGTTTTAATGGAGCATCTTTTATTACTATTAAGAACATGACAGTAAGTACTTCTCGTGTAGGAGGAGGAAACCATGCTGTTATTCATTTTGGTGGTGAGTCAAACAATGATTCGATTGTTGCTGTAAGGATTCTTGTAGATCCAACAGCTACATTTGGAGCATATGGAATCTTGGCCTCTTCATTGCCTACCAATACCTTTACAGGAGGAAATCACGCAAACAGAACAGTGGTGATGAACTCCTCTATTGATGGTGGAGATAACAGTGTAAGATTCATTGGAAATGGAGG
>JAESST010000346.1 GCA_016763995.1 Flavobacteriales bacterium
TATTTCTCGCTCAACGATTGAACAGGGGTTATTAGCCACCGACTGAACCGAGTCGAAAAACTGCTGAAGGGCATTACTCAATCCAGCATTGGCATCACCGAGCAAGTTGTCAACCTGACCGGCCATCGCCGAATGCGCTTCGAAAAAGCCAAGACTGGAGGCATGGTCATAGACTTGCTCGACCAGAAATTGATCGTAAGCCCGCTCAATGCTCGCCACCCGCACGCCAGATCCAATGTACTGATCGCCCACCAACTGAGGGATTTGCGCCTGAAACGAGGCAACTTGCCGACTGTAACCCTCGGTATTTACGTTGGCAATATTATGCCCAGTGGTATTGAGGGACTGCTGTAACGACAGCAGTGCTGATTTGCCAATACTTAATAGATCAGGCATCTGACCTTCTCCATTCAAGGCCAATAATTACTAGTAAGCTACGTAAATATTTTCCATTGGTAATACTCATAACGCTGCTCCGCTCTCGACAACAAAGCCCCCGCGGGAAGACTGGTGAGAGGCGAGCACCACAGGCATAGCGCCAGAGTCTGCATCTAGCCGCTGTTTGATCGCCAGTATTTTGCTGGCGTAGGCGGGGTCGGTGGCGTAGCCAGCGGCCTGCAATTGCCTGGCAAAATATTCGTCTGCATGCCCTTCTACAACGGTACTTTTGCTAGTCATGTCGCCGCCATTAGCGGCCATATTCAAAGCCTGGTCATAGCGAGGGTTGGTACGCAGAAATGCTACGTAATCCTCAAATGAATCGGCCAGTGAGGCATAGGATCGAAATTGCGCGGGCTCTTTCTGAGCAACACCGCCCCTATATTCCAGAGTTAATCGGGTGACGCTGGCTCCCTGCCAGTCAGCGCTGGTCTTGATACCAAACAAATTAAAGCTGCTCTCGCCATCTCCGTGTTTAATCATTTTCTGACCCCAGCCGGTTTCCAGCACAACCTGAGCAATCAGCAAGTTTTCACTGACCCCCAGCTCTGCCGCGGCCACTGCTGCATATTCTCGAATGCTCTCAACAAATTCTACCGGTCCAGACGGCATCCGGTCTCGGCCCGCATGATCTAATTCATCGTTTTGTCTGCTTGCCGCAACGGGCCCCTTAACCAACATCGCTTGATCAAGACCGGTAATTAATGGCCTCGGAGTGGCTGACTGCGGGATCACTGGCTGCGGAACAATTGCCTGTAATGGCGTAACATCAAGCGAAATAAAAGGGTTATGGGGCGACCGCTCGACACTACCTGCGTCGTTAGTGCTAGATTTATCAATACTATTTTCGGAGCCTGCCGATCCCTTTCCCAGCTGTCGTTCAATAATTTCGGCCAGGCCAATACCACCTTTGCGAGCCATATCCAGTGAGATTTGCTGATCAAACATTTCCTGGTAACTGTTCATCTGACTGCTGTCGAAAAGCCCGCCTTCTGGCACCGTGTCGCGCATGGATTTCAGCATCATCTGAATGAATATCGACTCAAACTGACTGGCCACATCTTTATTGGCGCTACCATCACCCTGCCGCGCACTGGCCCTTAACTGGGCAAACCCGCTGAAGTCATGATAGGCGGCCTGAGTTTCCATCGGTGGGACCTAAATAACCGTCAACTGAGCGCTCAGGGCACCCGATTGCTTTAATGCTTCTAGAATGGCAACCAGATCACCGGGCGCCGCGCCCACCTCATTGACTGCCTTAACAATATCTTTCAGTTCCACACCGGGACTAAACAAGAACATGCGATTGTCCTCTTCGGTGATTTGAATACTTGAACCTGGCACCACTACCGTCTCGCCGCGGCGGGCAAAAGGCTCAGGTTGACTCACACCAATGTCCTCCGAGATAGACACGGTAAGGCTGCCGTGGGAGATGGCGACCGGCATGACTCGCACATGGTTGCCGATCACAATAGTGCCCGTACGGGCATTTATAACGATTCGCGCCGCTGCCTCGCCGGGCTCGACAACAATGTTTTCGAGCACTGAAACAAACGCCACTTTCTGCGCAGGATTACTTGGTGCTCGCACCTGTATTGAAGCACCGTCCATGGGCAGAGCCACGTTGGGGCCCATCACTTTATTGATGTTTTCCGCCAAACGCTGTGCGGTGGTGAAATCTGCGACGTTCAAGTTGAGCACGATGTCGCCGCCCTGGGTAAACGGCGACGGCACTCCACGTTCCACTATTGCCCCGTTGGGAATGCGACCGGCACTGGGCACGTTCACCGTCACGCGGGATCCATCACTGCCCTCGGCGCCAAAACCGCCGACGATCAGGTTGCCCTGTGCAATCGCATAGGTTTGCCCGTCTGCGCCCTTTAAAGGCACCATTAGCAACACGCCGCCGCGTAGGCTTTTAGCGTTGCCGATGGAAGAAACTGTGACATCAATGGTTTGACCCGGTTTAATAAATGGCGGCAGCTCTGAGTGCACCATCACCGCGGCAACGTTTTTCAATTGAGGGCTAACATTGGGCGGCACCACCACACCTAATCGGGCCAGCATGCTTTTCAAACTTTGCACAGTAAATGGCGCCTGGGTGGTTTGGTCGCCGCTGCCGTCAAGACCAACGACCAGGCCGTAGCCCACCAGTTGATTACTCCGTACTCCAGCGATACTGGTAAGATCTTTGATTCGCTCTGCCTGTGCGGTCATGGTCAACATAAGCATGCACAACATGGCTATGCACAGGCGGCCAGATGTTTTCAGCCACGATATCAGCAAAGCACTTATGTTTATCATATGTTCACCTGTTAACATTTTCATAATTTACGCTCTCTCAACTTTTTCCCACAAAAAAGCGTGGCGACTAAAACGGCCATAGCGGACTCATAAAAAAGCGCACCATCCAGCCCGACACATTGGCATCAGCCAGCGCGCCTTTGCCGCCGTAAGAAATTTTTGCATCGGCGATCTGCGTTGATTGCACGGTATTATTGGCGGATATATCCGCTGGACGGACAATGCCTTTAAGCCTGATGAATTCACTGCCCTGATTTATCTGAATCCACTTTTCGCCCTGCACCAGCAAATTACCATTGGGTAGAACAGCAGAAACAGTGACCGAGATACTGCCACTGAGTTTATTGCTCTGATTACTCTTGCCCTCTCCCTCGAATTCGTTTTCCGAGTCAATATCAAAGCCAAA
>JAESST010000347.1 GCA_016763995.1 Flavobacteriales bacterium
ATTTTTGATATACTAAGTTGTTCCACTTCTTTTATGCTGGCAATCTTATTTATATTCTCAATCTATGAAAACAAAAAAGCCAATTTATTTCTTGGCTTGTCTTTGCTAAGTCTAAGTATTGAAGTCCTTGAAGTTTTATCTAGTGCAATTTCAGAGGATTTAGGTTTCTTTCCGACAACATCTCTTTTTACTATACCATTATTACTATTTTATGTTCATCAAACAATTAATAATCAGATAAAATCTTGGTTTTATCTACTCTTCCTACCAGGTTTAATAAGTAATATTTTATTCTATTGTAGACTGGATAATGATTTGATTTTCTTTTTTGAATATGCATTTAACCTTGGTATTCTAATTTATATGCTAGTTATTATAGGTTCACACAATGAACGGTTGAATCACTTCTATTCTGACTTAGAACATAAAAAATTAAGATGGATCAAGATCATTGTATTTATTTATATTGGGTTCCATGCACTTTGGATAATTGAAGATATTGTTGGGTATCAAGATGAGACTCTAATTGAATATTTTGCAAAATCATCTTCTATCTTAACCTTCTTCATGATATTTTGGATAGGTCATAATGGATTCTCCCAACATGAAACATTTAGCCAAGAACTATTTACATTCGATTTATCAGATATTGATACAAGCATTGAGACGGTTGGTCAAGATAAAGAAAAAGAAACTAAGGATCGAGATCATTTCGAATTCATACAACGTAGTATAATTAATGAACGGCTATTTACAAATCCTAAGTTAGATTTACGTACTCTTTCTAAAAGGGTAGAGTTAAGTGAAAAAGAAGTCTCCAGAATTATTAATCAACAATCAGATTCTAATTTTTACAAATTCATCAATAAGTTTCGTATTAATGAATTTAAGCTTTTGTTAGACTCTGAGAAGGCTCAACAATTCTCTATTTTTGGCTTAGCACAAGAAGCAGGATTTAATTCAAAATCTACCTTTTATAAGGTTTTCAAGGAGATTGAAGGTACTACTCCAAATGAGCTTAAGGCCTAAATCAAAGGAGTCCGAATGGATGCAATCGGATACTATATACTACAATGATACTCTTATCATCTCCGTTCTTTGCATGACAAAAAATGTATCGATTTAAAAAATATTATGAAAAGGAAAATAAAACAGTTGATTACTGCAGTATGTTGTTTAGCTATTATTTCATGTAAAAGCGATGACGATTCAACTCCAACAACGTCCCCACCTGCCACGGGAGGAAATACACAAAGTTTTACCATTGTTGCGAACAACGATGGTGTATTACCCCATTATACTAAGAAAATAGTAGTATTTGGAATTCCAATTTATGCAGTAACAGCCTTTGAAGATGCAAAATTAACACATACGGCTAATCTTATGGCTCAGTATTTAGATAACAATGAAGATGGAGTAATTGACAACCAATTAGTTGTTGATAAGATGATTGAAAAAAAGGCATTTATGGTTTTATGGAAGTTAGAAAGTGATTTAAATATTAATCCTCCCTCAGGATGGGAAGGTCAAGATTTAGGAAATGATGAGACCAATCCTTCATTTGTAGCCAATGGAAGAACAGGGGATTATGATGCTGCTTTAGAAGAAGTATTACATATAATAACTCATGTTGGTTATGCCGGAGTTTACCCAACTGTATTTGGAGAGCAAATAGGAACTCAAATTGCCAATGCAATGGATGTAGCAAGAGGTGGACAATTTACTACTATACCTAATCCATACCCAGCAGGAGCTTGGTACTCCTATGATGATATGACTTGCGATTATAGTTGTATGGTAACAGAATACCATTATTGGGCATTAACTTCTATATTAGGTTCGCAAGAAAACAGATTAGCTGATATTCAACAAGAATGGCAGTTAAACACAACAGCGAAAGTTCAGCAAACAGATTCTTTGGTTTATAGTTTATTGACCGATTCTCAATATAAATTCCCAACAGTATTGCCTGATGGAACTTATAGAAAATAATACAAATTAGGTTTAATTAAAAGAGATGAAAAATCAACTATTAAATATAACCGTTGGGCCAATATTGCTTACTGCATGCAAAAAGGGGTTCTGTCTCATTAATAATTTATAGCCTATTTCGAGTTGGATTCTACTTAAATACAAAAATATAACTTGCACGAAATTAAAACTTTAAAGCGATGCTATTTTCACAGAATAGAGGAAAAAAGCATTAATTTTTATTAATGCGACAGAACCAAACTATACCTTAAAGCAAACTTATTTCAGATTGATTTCTTTCAGTTGTACATCCTAAAACGGTGGATAACATTAACCTCCATGAGCTGCTATCATCGCTTTATAATATGCTTCAACTTGTTCTACAGTAAGATCAGGAGCGGATATCGCCGGGTATAATAAATTGATGCCCTTTTCTTCTGCTACCTGATGAAGCGCATAACCAATACTTTGATTAGAAAGACCTTCTTCTTTTGCTTTTTGAATAGCTTCTTCTATTTCCGATTGAGCATTTTTCATTACTTCACTTGGGCTATCAATTGCGGGACTTTCTCGCGCTTGAAGTATAGCACCTTCTACCAACTTTTTTCCTGCGGGTGAATAAAGTTTACTGCGAATGTGCCCAATTACTGTATCTTTTGTTACTGTATGTGTTTTATCAATTGTACTACCTTCAGTTGCTTCTGGCACTGATCTTTTTGCTTGAAAAATTGACTGTGTTGCAACACCCGTAGATGCAGTATCAATCGAAAACAAAGTAGTTATGCCTTGCGTAGTTGCTGCTTGTGCAGTAATCGATGCCTGCTGTTGACCAGAAGTAGCATTATGAGCCGCATTGGATAGAGCTTGAGAAGTTGCGATCATAAAATTACCCATTGCTGTAGCTGGGGCATCTCCTAATACTTTCGTGTTGACTTGGGTTATTGCATCAGTAATTTGACTGTTTATTGCCGTTGGGAATGCCATATTTTTTTTCTAAAATTACAGAAGCTACACTGTTAAACCAATAGATGATCAACTAATTAATAACTTCGATTTGG
>JAESST010000348.1 GCA_016763995.1 Flavobacteriales bacterium
ATCGCCATAACAGAAGATATTTCAAATCTTGCAGCGGCAAAATACTTAGTTACCATTACTGATGGGAATAGCTGTAGCATTGTTGATTCTATTATAGTAGCTGAACCAAGGCCACTTGTTTATACGGATTCACTTACTCCTATAAATTGTGGGGGCGACAGCAGTGGAGCGGTTATATTAACTGTTTCAGGCGGAACAACACTTTATACTTACAATTGGACCAACGGAGAATCAACCGCTACAATTGATTCGTTGAAAATTGGAACTTATGCTGTTACTATAACAGACAATAATGGTTGTAGTCAAACGAATTCTTATAGCTTAACCCAACCTACAGCGTTTCGTTTATTCGTTTCATTAACAGATATTACTTGTAATGGTTTGGCGAACGGAACCGCTGTGGCTTCCACAATTGGAGGCTCAGGATCAAAAGTATTTGTTTGGAGAGCTTCGACAAGCTCAGCAACGATAGCAACAACTGCATCAGTTTCAAACTTATCGCTAGGGAAGTATTATGTTATTGCAACGGATAGTTTGGGCTGCTCTCAAATTGATTCAGTTGATATTGCAGAACCGAGCTTGTTGATTGCAACACTCGATTCAAGCAATCTAACTTGTAATGGAGATTTTAGTGGGAGCATTGATTTAATTGTTAGTGGTGGAACAACTCCTTATACTTTCAATTGGAATAGTTCGATAAGCTCAGCAACCATCGCCATAACAGAAGATATTTTAAATCTTGAAGCAGCAAGGTATTTTGTGACCATTACAGATGGCAACAATTGTCAAATCATAGATTCTACCACAATAAGTCAAGCAGATACCATAGCACTTGTTGCTTCAATTCAGCAAGTGTTTTGTGCTGCAGATTCAAGTGGGACAATTGCATTAATTACAACTGGAGGAACTCAGCCTTATTCATATGCTTGGTCGAATGGGGCAAGTGTTGATTTTATTTCCAAACTAATAGCGGGCACATATTCTGTAACGCTTAGCGACGCTAATTCTTGTTCAGAAACAGCAACATATCAACTAACTGAACCTTCAGTTTTAAGCATTTTATTAAATGCTTCAACAGTAAGCTGTGGTGGAGATTCAACAGGAATGATTGCTTCGGTCGTTAGCGGTGGAGTTGCACCTTACATGTATGCTTGGTCTACTTCGACAAGCTCAGTAATCATCTCAACAGCAGATTCTATTCAAAATTTAAAAGCAAGTACCTATTACTTGACGGTATCAGATGCAAATGGCTGTCAATTATTAGATACAACAGCAATTAATGAAAATTCAAGCTTACAAGCTGCTCTATCAAAAACAGATATTTCTTGCAATGGAAGTGCAGATGGAACGTTAAATGTGACTGTTTCCGGAGGAACAACACCTTATTCATATCATTGGAATGACTTATCAACTTCGCAAAATAGAAACAATCTAAATGCAGGAAATTATTTGCTTACTGTATCAGATAATCTAGCTTGTTCAGTGGTGCTTTTGGATACCATTTTTGAACCTTCTGTAATAACAGTAATGGCTGACACCAATAATGTGACTTGTTCAGGAGCAGGAAATGCTTCTATTAAGCTTTCTGTAAGTGGAGGACTTGCGCCTTATTCATATAATTGGAGTAATTCGTTAACTACAGATAGCATTGGTGGCTTAGCAGGAGGAACATACTTAGTGACCATTACTGATCAGAACTCTTGTTCAACAACAAGATCTTATCGTCTTACAAATCCTGATCCAATTCAATTGAATGCAACAGTTGCAAACATTGGATGTGGTAGTTCAGCAAAAGGAGGTTCCATTCGTTTAGCTGCAACCGGCGGAACAAGTCCATATACTTTTACTTGGTCAAACGGAGAAACTACAGCGATCAATGACAGTTTAGGAGTTGGTAATTATTCGCTTAGTTTAACGGATGCCTCAGGATGTGTATCTAGTGCTGATTTTACAATTCAGTTGGAAGGCAATCCAATATTTGCTAGGTATTTAAGTGCAAGTTTTGCAACTTCTGACGATACAATAAGTTTCGTGAATTTATCCTACCCTTCACCAGCAAGTTATACTTGGGATTTGGGAGATAGCACTATATTGAATCAAACAGATGTGCTTCACTCTTACAGAAGCAGGAGAGTTGTTGAGGGAGATTCGAGTTTTTATGACGTTAGATTATTGGCAGATAACGGCACTTGTGTAGATTCAGTAAATAAACGAATTACGATTAGAAATTTAGGCCCATTAAGAAAAGGCCTGGATTCTATTTCAAGATATGATGTACCTTTTATTGAGGAAGTGAATTTATATCCGGTTCCTGCAAAAAATGTACTCAATTACAAGTTATTACTTGGCCTAGAAGACGAAATGACGGTTCGGATTTATACGCTTGATCAGAAATTATTGAAAACGTATAATTTAAGTAAGGCGAAAGAGCATGAAGGCAAATTTAGAGTAGCTGAACTTGCAAAAGGGCTTTATATTATTACTTTTTCTACGAGCACTGATCAACAATCCATTCGTTTTATAAAAATGTAAAAACTGAGTTTGATTATCATTTGTTGTTACAGTTCAGGTTTCTGAAAGAGGCTTAAAAAGAACCAATGATAGATTGTTCTCTCTCCTATTAGCATCTAAAGCTCGTTCATAACGATAGGGTTTCTTGGTATCATTTGTTTTGTAGAAGTTGTATGCATGAGAACTGTGGTTCGAAATGGTAGCATAGCGAAAATTCACGTGAGAGAGTTCCAACTTATTTATTAAAGAAGTACACTTTAATAGACTTGATTCTTCTTTTTATTTAATATCAGCAAGGTAGAAAAGTGCATGATAAGATTTTTTTTGTCACAGAATTTCAATAACTCATCACAAGTACAAGTCGTTTCGTCACATTTTTTTTTTTCTAGATTGATTTGGTTTTAGACTTGTTTCTGAAAGTTATTTTAAATAATACAATTCTCTAAAAAAAAGAGGAGCTAATTCTGATACCACTAATGTGGTATATTTTATTGATTTTAAGTAAATAAGAATAGAAGATAAGCCTATTTTCTAGAGGAAATAAACTTGATGTGTAGCTTAATTTATTAACTAAAAATATTTATTATGGACGGATTTTTCGGAGAAATTAGAATGTTTGGAGGGGACTACGCTCCACATTTTTGGGCATTTTGTGATGGAACATTATTGCCAATAGCGAGTAACACAGCGCTATTTTCAATTATTGGTATTACTTACGGTGGAGATGGTAGAACCACTTTTGCTTTGCCTGATATGCGAGGAAGAGCTCCAGTGCATCAAGGCTCTGGTCCTGGTTTAAGTCGTCGTATATTAGGGAATAAGCTAGGAGGAGAGAGTGTTATAATGAGTGCCGCTAACTTAGCTCCGCATACTCATGTTGCTAAAGGAACTGTACGAGCTACTCTAGTTGTAGGCAATGAAAGTACATCAACTGACCATAACCTTTCAGGCGCCTCAAGTGACGAACAATATACAACCGCTGTTAATAATGTTCTAATGTCTAAAGGTAATGTTCAGGTGGACCTTGCAGATACAGGTGGTAGTTCAGCTATTAGTATTGTTGACCCCACTCAGACTGTGACTTTTATTATATGTATAACTGGCAATTATCCTGCTGATGATTCTGAATAGAAACTAAAAAAATCCCTTTTTGAGGATATACTTTTTTAATGATGTAATCAAAGGGTTAAAATATTAAAGTAATAAACACTGATAATTTGTGTGAGGCAGAATTAGAAATAATCGGAATAAAATAATCCCATCAAGGATTATAATGTAACTAATTAATAAACGAATAAAATATTTATTATGGAAGGATTCACAGGTGAAATTAAAATGTTTGGAGGGGCTTACCCTCCCAGGGACTGGGCTCTTTGTAACGGGCAATATGTGAGCACTAATAACAGACCATTGTTTGGTCTCCTAGGTACTACTTATGGCGGAGATGGTAAAACCACTTTTGCTTTGCCAGACTTGAGAGGAAGAGCTCCTATGAATGAAGGTCAGGGTGAGGGTTTATCAGACCGAAAACGGGGACAAAAACCAGGAAGAGATGGTGTTGTGATTACGGGTCCTAACCTTCCTTCGCATACTCATACCGCTAAGGCTAGAGTACTAGCTACTGATGTTGCAGGTAATAAAGATTCACCAGAAGGAAATTTCCTTGCAAACTCTTCAGGTGACGATAAATATACAAATGTCGCGTTTAATACATCATTGGCGGCTGATAATGTTGAAGTAGAGCTTGCTACTTCTGGCGCTGGTACGCCTATGAATATTGTTGAGCCTACTCTGGTGGTAAATTTTATTATTTGCCTATATGGCATTTTCCCCAAATCTTAATTTCCATGATTCAGAATAGAAGCTAAAAATAATTTCTTTTTTGAAGATAAATCTTTTTAAAAGTGCAATTAACAGAAAGAACACAAATAAAGTGAGAGTTTCTGACAAAAATAATTCACTTGGAACAAAAAAAGGAGAAGATAAATAGATCTAATGCTGCCACAGAAGCATTAGATCTAATCGGAATATAAAAAAATCCTTTAGGGATTATTATGTAACTAACTTATTAACTAAAAAATATTTATTATGGACGCATATATTGGAGCAATTAAAATGCTAGCAGGCAATACAGTTCCTCGAGGTTGGGCACTTTGTGATGGGCAAATATTGAAAATTTATGAACATAGTGCATTGCACAGTGTTATCAAAGAAATTTATGGAGGTGATGATAGACGCACTTTCGCTTTACCGGACATGCGAGGGAGAGTTCCAATGCATTGGGGCAGTGGTCATGGTGTAACAAAACGAGAACTTGGGAAAAGATTTGGAAAAGAGACTGCTACCATTGGTATTCCTGAACTTTATAAGCATGATCATAATGCTTGGGGTACTATACAAGCTAATAGTGCTGCTGGTGATCAAAGAGTTCCAAAAAACTTTAACCTTGCTTCGGGTAATAAACAATATACAACAAAGATAAATAATACTTCAATGGCTGATGGTAATGTTGACGTAACTGTTGAAAATACTGGCGGAAATCTACCTATTCCTACTCTAGGGCCTATTTCAGTGATACGTTTTGTTATATGCATGGCTGGTGTGTTTCCTCCTCCTTCTGAATAGAAGCTAAAATAATTTCTTTGAATGGCTTTTGTGAGGGTGTTGGCGGGGTAAGTTGCTTTAAGTTGAGAGACTTAAGTTCATCATTGCGCTCTTAATTCAAAAAAGTTATAAATTTTGACTGTCACCCTTCTACAAAATAAGCTTGCCTTTGGTAGGCCTTTTTTGTTTTGTAGTATTGTATACTTGAGAATCGTTGTCTCAGATGTGGTAGCGAAGATTCATGAGTGCTAATGCGCATGGTATAATGTATGAGCTAATCCTATCTCCTTGACTTTTGGTCGTATTATTTTTACTTATTTAATTTTAATTCATTCTTTTAAACTAAAGAACCAAGTAGGTATTATTTCTTTGAGGGGAATTTATTCGGTGGCAAAGGAATTATTCGTGTGCTGAATTTGTTCTTAACTTATTAATAATGCTTGGTCGAAAATAAACCTTTACTGTTTCCGTACTTAAAATGGTCAATGGCGAGGCTCATCAAGTGTATGACTTTAAGTAGTTTTATTTGGGAAATGACTGATTAAGAAGTAAGCATGACAAAGTGTTTGGTGCGTTTCCTAACGCACACTAAGTAATACTACTGCTCTATTTCTATAAGGAGAATTTTTAATTTATATTGTTGCTAACATATTACGTTAAAGCAGCAATTAGCATGAAACAGGTTTTACGATTGATTATAGTCTTTTTCTTGATTACAACAGCAAAAACTAGTTTAGGGCAACTTAAAGAAAGCAGAACAAACAATTTTGATGAACAATTAGAATCACTGCGGACTGTTGTTTCGCTGAGACCGGATAGTGGAATTACGATTCTTAGAGAAATTAAAAAGGAAGCAGAAGCTCAACAAGATCTTTTGAGTCAAGCAAAGAGTTTAACCCTAATAGCATGGGCATATCTTTTAATGCTAGAATTAGACAGTTCAATAATAAATTATAAAGAAGCCGAAGTATTTGTAAAAGCTAGCCAACTAACAAAAGAAGCTGCAAGAAATCAAAATGAGCACGCTGAATTATTATGGGATATTCATAAAGGATTATTGGAGGATTATACTAAGTTATATCAAGAAGATTCAGCAAATCACTATCTGAATAAGTTGGAAGTATCTCCAAGGTTAAATTTAGGAGGGCAAGAAAAAAAGGCCGGCTTAATTTATATGAAATGCTATCTTAATTATAAGATGGAGAATTACAAAGAATGCATTCAATATGGACTAGAAATCCTAGACATAAAAAGAGATACATCTAAACAGTTACTAATTTATGAAGTGAACACAAAAATGTTGCTAGCAAAAACATTTATCGACCTAGAGGATATTCTAAATGCCCAAAAGTATTTTGAACAGTGTCTGAAAATTGAAACACTAAATAGAATACCCGCTCGCTTTACCAATTCACCTAAATATAGCTATGCTATATTCTTGATGGAAAATGCTGATAATCCAATCTTAGGAGGGGATAGTAGTAAACAAGTTCCAATATTTAAGAAAGCGAAACAATTGCTGATTGAGTTGAATGTTTCGCCCAATTTAACAGCGTACAATCGTGCTTTATACTCCAATGGTATGGCGGAAGCATTGTTCTACGATAATAGGTATGATAGCGCAATTGTATATCACAGAAAAGCACTTAAATTTTCAAATGAAAAAGGCTATCGAATATTTTCAGCTAATGTTATATTGAATATAAGTTTATGTTTTTTTGAAAATAATGAGTTAGATTCATCCTTATATAATGCGTTGAAGGGGCTTGAGATTATGGAAGAGGAAAAAAATGTATACTATTTAAGGTTTGGATATAGAGTGTTATATCAAATTTATGAGAAACAAGGGAAATTTAATGAAGCACTTACTTATTATAAGAGACATGTTGAGATGAATGATTCCTTAAGTAGGGAAGAAGAGTTAGTCAAAATTTCAGACTTAGAATCAACGTTTGAGTTAGGTCAAAGAGAACAAGATTTAGTCTTTAAAGAAAAAGAATTAGAACTCTTAGAAGAAGTTTCTCAAAGTAAGAGTAAAACGATATTGATTTTCGGTGGAGGATTAATTGCTGTGTTATTGTTATCGATTTTTCTTTTCCGCTCTAATCGGGAAAAAAAAATTATCAATGGCTTTTTAGTAGAGAAGCAGGATATTATTGAAGAAAATTTGAAAGAAAAGGAAGCCTTATTAAGAGAGGTACATCATCGAGTAAAAAACAATTTACAAGTGATTTCGGGCATGTTACAATTGCAAGCCGATAAAATAGATGATCCTAGAGTAGATGAAGTCATGCAAGAAGGGCAGGAGCGTATCAAATCTATGGCGATTATTCACCAATGTTTCTATGAAGGAGAAGAATTAAGAGATATTTCTTTTGGAGATTATTTGAGAGAATTAACCAAAGAGATATCAGCTTTTTATGGTTCAAAAGAATTCATTCAGCTACACATAGAAGACAACAAGGAGCGCTTTAATATTGATACCTCTATTCCTTTGGGAATTATTGTGAATGAGTTAATTTCGAATGCATATAAGCATGCATTTACGTTTAAGGAAAAAGGAGAAATTGCTGTTCAATTACTCCAAAGAACAGACGGATTGTGCAGTTTGATCATTAAAGATAATGGAGTAGGTTTACCTGATAAATTTAACATAGAAGAAACTCAATCCATGGGATTAAAGCTCGTTCGAATTTTGATTAAACAAATACGCGGGGAGCTAGAATATTTAAATAATGGAGGAGCAGAATTCATCATTACCTTTCCCTCTAAATAGGTCAGCAAATATGGAAACATCCGGATTGAAGATATTGATCGTGGAAGACGAAGCTATTTCTGCAGAAGGTTTAGAAAGTGCTTTAAAGAAGATGGGGTATCAGATTATTGGTATTGCGGCAGATGCACTAAGTGCATTAGATCTGATTACCAATACCCCTCCTGATTTAGCCATATTAGACATCAATATTCAAGGAGACAAAGATGGTGTATGGTTAGCAGAACAGATTAAGCACAGAAACATTCCATATATTTTTCTAACCGCTTATGGAGATAAAAAAACAATAGAAAGGGCAATAAAAACACAACCTTATGGATATCTAATAATACCCTTTACCAAGTCAGATATTTTTGCTGCAATAGAAGTGGCCATTAGTAATTTTAATAAGTTAAGAGAAGAGGAACCTGTAAAAGCGAATGATTCAAATCAGAAAGGAGCAAATATTAGTTTATACGTAAAAGAGGAACACCTTTTTATTAGGATCAATTTTGATGATATTATTTACCTACAGGCCAACGGTAATTATCTAAACATACATACTATCAATAAACGTTATGTTGTGCGTGATACTATTAAAAGCATTAAACACAAATTGCCCTATAATCAATTTTATCAAACTCATCGTTCTTATGTTGTTAATAGCAAGAGGATTGAACGCTTTGGCGGTAATTTTATAGAAGTAAACAACACTGTGGTGCCATTAAGTTCATCTTATAAGGAAGACTTAATTAAGCGATTAAATATACATTGATGGAAATGCTCAAGTAAATTATGAAGCACCTGATAATTATGATGATCGTGAACTTCTATGTGATCTCGAGTTGGTTGGGATAATTCTAAAGAAAGAATAAGGAAGAAGATCAATAATATTTATGTCTCAATTTACTTATAAGAAATATTACTGACTCGTTATTGTTCCTTTTTCTTTCTGTTCCAAATCCTTTATTGGTATATAGATGAGACTTATTTGGGTGAAATCAAAGGGCTTCATCCCAAAGAGATGAATCCATTAATTGGAAAGCATGTTTTAACACTAGTAGATTCTGAGGTGAACAGTTTGGAGATAGAATTTTAAGTGGTGTAATAGAAGGTTAAGTTATTAAAAACAGTAGTGATTCTCCTACCTTTCGAATTTAAGGAAGCACCGTAAATTTGGAGATTTTACATGTCTTACTATTTTCGTATCCTGTAAGTTAATTAACCTTAGTATGTTTCGACATCAGTCAGACTTATTGAGCATACCAACATTGAAAGAAGATAAGTTTTTGAATAACATTATACTACTGTAGTATACAAAAAGTCTCTTTTTTATAGTATTGCTTTTTAAAATAAAAGATAAAAAGACCTTTTTATCTCAAAATATGATTTTTATCATTTTTTAACATACATACTCCCTCTACTTTTGAGGCATAATAATATTTAGAACTATGAATAATTTGTTTAAAATAATAATGGCAATAGCTATGATTGGTCTTATTAGCTGTGGCAACGATGCTCAAAAAGAGGCAAAGGAAAGAAGAGAAAAGAAAATGGCTGAAAAGAAAGCTGAAAAAGCCTTAGATGTACCAGCATCTAAAATGATAGATTTTGAAAACAAAGGAATAGGGCCAGTTTCATCCCTTAGTCTTGCCGAAACAATAGATGAAGAGATGGTAACTAGAGGGCATAAATTATTTAAAGCAAAATGTTCTGCCTGTCATAAGATTTCTAAAAAATTTGTTGGGCCTTCGCCTAAAGGAGTATTAGAAAGAAGGTCTCCAGAATGGGTAATGAACATGATTTTAAATCCCGACGAGATGGTGTCAAAAGACCCATTAGCGAAAAAATTATTATTCGAATTTAATGGCTCTCCAATGGCAAATCAAAACTTAACAGAAGAGGAAGCAAGAGATATTTTAGAATATTTCAGAACCTTAAAATAGTAACCCCTGAGCTTAGCTCATTAAATTAATATACCATGAAAACACGAGTGAAAACACTTTTAATAGCCATTGTTGCGGTTGTTTTGGTGAGTTGTAATTCAGCCAATACTGAAAGTAATGCTGATGTTACAGAGAGTTCTGCAACAGAGAGCTCTGCCAAAAAACAAGGTCAGGCTTTTATTAAAGACGATGGATCTAAACCAACCGTATTACACATTGCAATTGCTTCCCCAGATCACACTACTCTTGTTGCAGCAGTACAAGCAGCAGAATTAGAAAATTCTTTGGTAAATGCAGGTCCATTAATGGTTTTTGCTCCTACCAATGCTGCATTTGATGCTCTTCCAGAAGGAACAGTAGAGACTTTATTGAAGCCTGAAAATAAAGACAAATTGGCTTATATATTAAAGCACCATGTAACACCTTGTAATTATACCAAAGACTTTTTGAAGAAATTTAAGAAACTTGGACAGGCAAGTAATGAAAACATTCCGGTAGAAGTAATTGACGGGGAAGTTTATGTAGGAGGAGCAAAAATAATAGCAAGTATACCAGCAGGGAACGGAATTGTTCATGTTGTTGATAAAGTGATTTTACCAAAAAAATAAATACGATGAAAAAAATAGTAATTAATGTTTCAATAGCAGTTGCAGTACTTGTTGGTGCTTATGGTTGCGGTGGCAATTCAAGTGGAAATTCTTCTAAAAAAGGAGGTGCACTTAATAGTAATGCAGCGGAGAAGGTTTATGTAGCCCCGGGAGAGCATGATGAGTTTTATGCCTTTGTTTCTGGAGGTTTTAGTGGCCAGTTAGCCGTTTACGGATTACCATCTGGTCGTTTGTTTAAAGTAATTCCTGTTTTTTCTCAAGATGCAGAAAAAGCTTACGGTTACAATGAAGAAACAAAACCAATGTTAAATACCTCTTTTGGGTTTGTACCTTGGGATGATGCTCATCATCCAGATATTTCTCAAACAAATGGAGAGTTAGATGGTAGATGGTGTTTTATCAATGGAAATAATACACCACGTATTGCCAAAATTGATTTGACAACTTTTGAAACGACAGAAATTTTAGAAATTCCAAACACAGCAGGGAACCATAGTTCTTCTTATGTAACGGATAATACTGAGTATGTAATCGCAGGTACTAGGTTTAGTGTTCCTGTTCCTCAAAGAGACATGGCAATTAAAGATTATAAAGGAAACTTTAAAGGAGCCTTATCTTTTATTAGTGTGGATCCAGAAGATGGAACAATGGATTTAAAATTTCAATTATTAATGCCAGGTTTCGATTATGATAAAGCACATCCTGGGCGTGGAAAATCTCATGGTTGGTTCTTTTATACAACTTATAATACAGAGGAGGCGAATACCTTGTTAGAAGTAAATGCATCGCAAAACGATAAAGATTTTATTGCAGCAGTTAACTGGAAAAAAATTGAGGAATATGTGAATAATGGAGGCGGTGAGAAAATGCCTGCGAATTATGCGCATAATGTTTATGATGAACATACGCATACTGCAACATCTACGATGAAAAAAGAAGTTGTTATGGTTCATCCTTCTGACGTTCCTGGTGCAGTATATTTTTTACCAACACCAAAGTCACCACATGGGTGTGATGTAGATCCAACAGGTGAATATATTGTTGGTAGTGGAAAATTATCAGCGAATGTTACTGTTCATTCTTTTACTAAAATGTTAGCAGCTATCGAAGGTGAAAAGTTTTCTGGCGATGCATATGGTATTCCAATCTTGAACTTTGAAGATGTTCTTGCAGGAGTAGTTGAGCAACCAGGATTAGGGCCATTGCATACTGAATTTGATGGTGAAGGAAATGCGTATACAACGTTCTTTATTTCTTCAGAAGTTGTAAAATGGAAATTAGGAACATGGGAAGTATTAGATAGAAAGCCAACTTATTACTCTGTTGGTCACTTAATGATTCCAGGAGGAAATTCTCAAAAGCCTTATGGAAAATATTTGTTAGCAATGAATAAGATTACTAAGGATCGTTATTTACCAACAGGCCCAGAGGTAACTCAATCAGCTCAACTATATGATATTTCAGGAGATAAAATGGAATTGTTATTGGATTTTCCTACAATTGGAGAGCCTCATTATGCGGCAGGTATTCCAGCGGATTTAATAAAATCTAAATCTAAAAAATTCTATTCTCTAGAAGAAAACCAACATCCTTATGCTGCAAAAAGCGATGAAGATACAAAAGTAACCAGAGATGGAAATGAAGTGCATGTTTATATGACAATGATTCGTAGTCATTTTTCTCCAGATAATATTGAAGGAGTAAAAGTTGGAGATAAGGTTTATTTTCATGTAACCAACTTAGAACAAGATTATGATGTGCCTCATGGTGTTGCTATGATTGGAGCCAATACATCAGAGTTGTTGATTATGCCTGGACAAACGGAGACCTTTATTTGGGAACCAAAACAAATAGGAGTATGGCCATTTTACTGTACCGATTTCTGTTCAGCACTTCATCAAGAAATGCAAGGATATGTTAGAGTTTCTCCAACAGATTCAGATTTAGAATTGTCATGGTCTCTTGGCGATTCAGACGAAGAATAACATTAGTAATAGAGTTTTGTTTTGTGTTAGAAGGTGAGGGAGTGGATTCTTCTTCTTTCTCACCCTCTTTACCTTATTTCAGTAAAAAAACCTAGAAAACAAATTAGAATGAAAAAGTCAAATATCATCATGATTATGGCAGCTCTTTTGCCATTGTCTTTA
>JAESST010000349.1 GCA_016763995.1 Flavobacteriales bacterium
TTATGGCCGATATTTGGAGCCAGTAATCAAATGTTGGCAGCACTCACGCTTATGATATTAACTCTTTATTTCTGGCAACGTAAAAAACCTATTCTTCCACTCCAGGTTCAGGTACAACACTTCTTGCAACAGATACTTTCATCACTATTTCAGGCTTAACTGCTGCAACTGGTTATGATTGGTATGTAAGAGCAGATTGTGGTTTTGGTAATTACAGTGCATGGACAACAGCTTCTTCATTCGCAACATCTTGTGGAACAATTACCGTAGCAACTACTCTACCTTTTATTGAAGGTTTTGAGACTATCGGTGGCGACACACTAGAAGGAACAAATGCAAATGTAGTTTGTGATCCAAGTTATACATGGGACTTTGAAACAGCAGGCCCTACAGGTAGAATCAGATTTGGTACTAGCACAGTACTTGCTGCTTCAGGACTTGGTGCTGCTACAATGGATGTTAATGTTAGTGGAGTATTCGTTGCTAACGATTTAATTTTAACTTTAGACATTGCTTCATATAGTGCAGCAACTAATCTAGAATTATTATTTGATTATTCTGATCACGGTGATGAAGATCAACCAAATGATAGTGTATGGGTAAGAGGAAGTAATACTGACCCTTGGGTAGGTGTTTATGACCTTAATCCTAATACAGTAACGAACGGAGTATACAATAGTGTTGGCCCTCTTGATATTGATGCTGCTTTATTAGCTGCAGGTCAAACACTTTCTACTTCATTCCAAGTTCGTTTTGGACAAGAAGATAACTTCCCTGCAACTAGTACAACTGCATCAGATGGTATCTCTTTTGACAACATTGTTATCAGAGAAACCCAACTGTTTTGCTCCTGTTGCTTTAGTTACATCTGTAATTACGACAACTACAGCTGACATCAGTTGGAATGATACCAACACGGTAACAGCTCCTAACTATGAATATAGCTATGGTGCTGCTAATTTCGCAGCAGGAACAGGAACTCAAATGACTATTGCTACTGACTCTGTTACAGTATCTGGATTAACTCCTTCTACTAATTACGATTGGTATGTAAGAGCAATTTGTGGACCAGGGGATACAAGTTTATGGTCTTCAGTTGCATCATTCACTACAGCGTGTGTTGCTTTTGTAGCACCAATCACAGAATCATTTGATGGTACTACAATTCCAGTATGTTGGTCTCAATCTGCTGTTCAAGATGGACCATGGGTATTCGGAACCCCAGGATTCGGATGGAATACTCAAGGTTGTACAGCAGTACCAACTGATAATACAGGTAACAGTGGAAACTTCGCAGCTCTTGATTTCTCAGGAACAGGTGTTGTAGATGTTGTTCTTGAAATGAATGATGTAGATGTTAGCGGATTGACTGCTCCATACATAGATTTCTACTTTTGGATGTGTGGTAACGGATACACTCCTATTAATATCCTTTATGTTGAATCATTTGATGGAACAAACTGGAACTTAGTAGATAGTATTCAAGAACACACTAATGGATGGAAACGTTATGGATTTAGTCTAGCAGGAGCTACTTATTCAACAAATCTTGTTAAAATTAGATTTAGAGCTAGTAGTGCAGGTAATACTGTAACAATGTTCTTAGGTGATCAAGCGATCGACGATGTAACTATCGGAGAAGCTCCAGCTGTTGAATTACGTGCATTAGAAATGATCAGACCTATTTCTGGTTGTGGACTTAGTGCTACTGATTCAGTTGAATTCAGCTTCGTAAATGAAGGTAGTATGGCTCAAACAAGCTTTGATGTTACTTACTCTGTAAATGGTATTGCTATTACTCCAGAAACAGTAAGTGGAACTATTCTACCAGGTGATACGATGAATTATGTATTCCAGACCTCAATTGATTTAAGTGTTGCAGCTGTTTATAACATTCAAGCATACACAGGAGCAACTAGTGACTTTAATACAACGAATGATACTACATCAGCCATTGTTGTAAGTACAGCTTCATCTAGTGTTTTCCCATACTCAGAAAGTTTTGAGAGTGGAAGCGGCGGATGGTTAGTTGCAGGAAATGCAGCTTGGGAATTAGGAGCACCAGCAGGGGTATTCATCGATACAGCATCTGATGGAACACAAGCTTGGATGACTGATCTTGATGCCAATTATCCTGACGGAGCATTGGGTTATGTAATTAGTCCATGTTTCGATTTCTCTAGTGTTGATTATCCTTACATCACTATGGATATTTGGTATGACATCGAATCTCAGTGGGATGGTTCATTATTAGAATCTTCAATTGATGGTGGTCTTACTTGGACTGTTATTGGTGATGAAAATGATCCTAACAACTGGTACAATGATACTTCTCGTGCAATCGCAGCAACAAACACTGCGGGTCTAGGAAGTTCTTGGACAGGAAACGGTTCAATATCTGGCGTTCCTGGAACAATGGGATGGATCAATGCACAGCATGAGCTATACGATCTTGCAGGAGAGCCTAATGTTCAATTGAGAATGTTATTTGCTTCTGATGCTAACACCAACGATGATGGTATGGCATTCGATAATGTTAACATTATTGACAGTGTTCTTTATGCTCCTATTGGAGACATTAATCAAAACACAGCAACTGGAACTGCAGCATCTGACAATGAAATTTACTTTACTTCAGGTATAGTAATGGGAGTTGATTTAGATGGAAATGGAGGTTATTTATTCACATTGATTGATATGGCTTCAGGATCTCAAGAAGGTGTTGGAGTATTCAGTAGTGTTGATGTAAGTGCTTACGTTGTGACTCAAGGTGATTCTATAATGATTAGAGGAGAAGTTGGTCAGTTTAGAGGTTTAACTCAATTGACAAACATTGATTCAATTGCAGTTATCGCATCTAATGTAACAATTCCAACTCCTATTGAAGTGACCTTCCCTTCTGAAGGAACGGAGAGCAAGTGGATTAAAATCAACAATGTTCATTCACTTGAAGTGAGTGGAGCTGCTGGTAACAACAATAATCATGACTTCAATAGAGGTACGGATACGTTAACTGTTAGAGTTGACAGAGATACTGACCTTGATGATAGTTTAGCTGTTTATCCAATTGCTATTGGAGATTCACTATGTTCTGTTGTTGGTATTGGAGGTCAATTCACCTTCGCTGCTAATCTTGACGATGGATATCAAATAATTATACATAGATATTCTGACATCGATACTTCAGCATGTAGCTTTATCGTTGGACTTGATTCAGAAGTTGAAGAGAATTCGATCTTTAGTATTTCTCCAAACCCTTCTAGAGGAGAGTTTATTTTGAAAACTGATGGATTTGTTAACCCTTCAATTAATGTAACAATCAGAGACATTAACGGTAGAATCGTTTCAAACGATTTCATTAATAACGCAAATAGTTCTTTCAACAAGTCATTCGACTTGAACGGAGAATCTAAAGGTGTTTATTTCATCACTATTACAGATGGAAATAATGTAATCAATGAGAAATTGATTTTACAATAAGCGTCAACTAATTAATTTAAAAGCCTCGAAGCACTTTGCTTCGGGGCTTTTTTTTTACCTCTTATCAATTAAAGTTTGTGTATCCATACAAAAAAATTAAGTTTGAAAAAAATAAGAAATATGAAAAACTTAATCCTTCCTATAGCCATTGGATTTGCTTTAGTCTCATGTGGACCTACTCAAAAAGCGAAAGAGGTAGCAGTAGAGATACCAACTCCATCTGCATTCGAATTGAGCAATTTAGATACAACAGTTTCTCCTTGCGAAGATTTTTACCAATACGCTATTGGAGGTTGGCTAAAAGCTAATCCTATTCCTTCCACAGAGAGTAGATGGAGTAGTTTTAATATAGTTAATGACTCAAATAACGCTAAACTAAAAAAGATTTTCTTAGAGTACTCTTCCAAGCAATTTGAGAAAGGCAGTACGAAACAAAAAATAGGAGATTTCTATAAGAGTGTTATGGATTCTACAAAAGCCGAAGAATTAGGAATTGAACCAATTAAGCATCATCTAATTACTATTAATAATGCTACTACAAAAGCTGAATTAATAAAGCTTTCAGCAGAATATAGCGTGATTGGTGTTAGCTCTTGGTTTAGTTTATATATCGGACAAGATGATAAGAAAAGTGACGAATACATTACACATATTTCTCAAAGTGGATTAGGACTTCCTGATCAATCTTACTATACAAAGACTGACGAAAAATCAAAAGAGATTCAAGAAGCTTATAAATATCATTTAATTAAAA
>JAESST010000350.1 GCA_016763995.1 Flavobacteriales bacterium
AAAATGCCAATACATATCAGATCTAAATAAAGATTTTACTGTTTTGTCTGAAGTTGGTTCAAAAGAAGAAGGAATTCTAATCAGTCCTAATAAATGGACTAGTATGATGTCTTCAGAATTAGAAGCTGGTGCTTGGAAAGTAATTGCTGAGGCACGAGAAAGTGGAAACGTAGGAATTTATAGACCAAATGGTACAGCCCATGTTTCTTTAGTCAATAAAATTATTTCTAAAGTTCCATCAGAAAGCATTCTCTGGGAGGCTCCCAAGAAACCGCAACAAGTCTGGTTCATTAAACAATTTGGCCCCAATGTTAACTTAGGTAATATAGGGTACAACGAGGTCATTCCGTTAGAGACATTGAGAATAGGTTTAAGAGGAGATACTTTTCATGATTTCTTACCTGGAAACCTAGCCAATAAGAGTTTATAATGAAATATATCGAATTACAAGCAGCCGAGTTTAAATCTCATTTTGAACAAAATTCTAACGCAATTTTAATTGATGTTAGGGAAGAGTATGAACACGAAGATCAAAACATAGGAGGCGAAAATGTTCCTATGGGGGATGTTCTATCGAAAATAAATCAACTGGAAAATTTTTCAAACATATACTTCTACTGTAAATCAGGTAAGCGATCTAAAGCAATTGCCTATAATTTATCAAAACACTTAGAAACTTGCAATATTTACTCTTGTGCTGGAGGAATACAAGCTTATAACGAATTATAATGGCTCGAACAACTAAAGAAAACCTCCTATTAGGGTTAAAAGGAATGGCTATGGGTGCCGTTGAATTAGTACCGGGTGTTTCTGCAGGTACTATCGCTTTGCTTACAGGTATATATCAAGAATTTATTGATGCATTGAAATCTTTTAGTACAGTATTCCCAGTACTAAGAAAAGAAGGATTTAAAGGTGCTTGGCAGCATGTTAACGGAAACTTCCTAGTCGTTCTTTTTATAGGAATGGCTGTTGGTATTGCAGCCCTGCTCAATATGATTAAGTATCTCTTAGAATTTCGGGCAATTCCAATTTGGTCCTTCTTCTTTGGACTAATTGTCGTTTCAAGCATCTTTGTTGGTAAAACTGTTAAGACATGGAAGATCCAGCAAGTATTGGCTATCATTATTGGAACGATTCTAGTTTATTGGGTCACAGGAGCTGCTCCAACAGAATCGTCTGATTCTTTATTATTTGTTTTTATAGCAGGAATGTTGGCCATCTGTGCCATGATTCTTCCTGGTATCTCTGGATCTTTTATTCTAGTCTTACTTGGCATGTATATTTACATTATTGAATCATTAAGCGAATTTAATATCGCTGTCTTACTGACATTTGGAACAGGTTGTGTTTTTGGCTTAGTGAGTTTCACTCACTTACTTTCTTTTTTACTGAAAAGGTATCATGATACAACTATCGCTTTATTAACTGGTTTTATGCTTGGTTCATTGAATAAAATATGGCCTTGGAAAAACACGCTATCTACTATGATTGATCGTCATGGGGAAACCGTTCCGAAACTTCAGGAGAACATACTGCCAAACGATGTAGTTAATGTTGATCCTCAAATTGGGACAGCTATCATCTGTGCCATAGGGGGCTTCTTACTAATATTTGCAATCGAGAAGATTGTAGCCAAGCAAAGCGCTAGTTAGTGAAAGTTTATGGCCTCCTAGGTAAAACCCTATACTACTCTTTCTCTGAGCAATACTTTTCAGAGAAATTTCTTAGAGAAAAAATAGTAGACACTTCCTATCAAAATTTTGAACTGGTAGACATTGACAACTTCCCTCTTTTAATAAAAGAAATAAATACTCTCCGGGGATTAAATGTAACTATTCCGTACAAAGAGAAGATAATTTCTTTTTTAGATGAACTAGACCCTATAGCACAACATGTCAGTGCTGTTAATACCATTAAAATTGAAGCAAATGGTCAGTTAAAAGGGTACAATACTGATGTCATTGGCTTTAGAGATAGTATCAAACCCTTTCTTGATCCGAATCATAGTAGAGCGCTAATATTTGGTACAGGTGGCGCCTCTAAAGCGATTGCGTTTGTATTAGAAGAATTGCTAATTCCCTACTATTTTGTAAGTAGAAATGGAGCTGGAGAAAAGATCATTACTTATTCTGACCTAGACAAAAGTTCTATTGCTTCTTTTCGTTTTTTAATCAACTCAACTCCCGTAGGAACATTTCCTGATGTAAATACCATTCTCCCAATAGATTTGGATGGAATTGGGGATAAACACTTGGTATATGATTTGGTGTATAATCCAGAACAGAGTTTATTATTGAAAGAAGCAAAGAAAAGAGGCGCAATTACTGTAAATGGGCTCTCTATGCTAAAGATACAGGCAGAAGCTAGCTGGAAGATTTGGAACGATTAACTAATTTCTTATTCCTATCAATTTCTCAAGCAGACTCTTTTTAGGAGTTTAGATTGGAACAACATCATCGTTGATAAGCTATATATAGTCTAATTTACTCTTGTTGAATTTAACGATATGCTTTAAATTAACAATATGGGAATTATGACATCTACCTTAACATTGGAAACTTCATTCTCTAAATACAAACCTTTGTTTTCGCCAATTTTCTCAAGCTTAGGCATAGCTTGAATTTGTCCATAGCTTAATACTTGAAGAACAAATATTGATAGAAAGAGTAATAGTAGTCTCATTTCTTCTTAAACCCTCTTATCTTATCTCCAATAAAACATCGAAAGGTGATAGCAAAAGAAACAAGAATGAAAAAGGCACCCAATACAAACGGAGCTCCGGGGAACTGAATTGGCGCACTCTCTTGTGTAAAGTAAGAAAATATATTCGTCATTAAAATAGGGCCAAATATTGCTGTTAAGGAGATCAATGAGGTCAAAGCCCCTTGAAGCTCGCCTTGCTCTGTATCGCCAAATTCATTAGAGACTGTACTTTGTAATGTAGGTGTTGCAATTCCTCCAAAACAATAAGGTAATACTACCACAAAAAGCATCCAGCCCTCAGTAACAAATGCAAACAATAAAAGACCACTAATCCAAGAAACGTAACCAATAAAGATTGTTTTCTGCTCTCCCCACCATTTCACGGTGTGTTTTACCATGAGGCCTTGTACAATTGCCACTATGATCCCCACAACTCCTAATGAATAACCAACGGTTGATTCATCCCAATCAAACTTTAACATACCATAGAATGTCCAAGTAGCTTGAACAGAATGACTAGCTAAGTAGAGTAAAAAGAAAGAAACAGCTAAACCTGAAACAATGGTATTCCTTCTTAATAAATGAAACGAGCCCAATGGGTTTGCTTTTAATAAATTGATCTTCTTTTTTCGTTTCTCTTTTGGCAAAGATTCAGGTAAGACAAAGATTCCATAGATAAAATTTAATAAGGTCAACCCTCCTGCTATAAAAAAAGGCAATTTCACATCTATTTCACCTGAAATTCCACCAATCACTGGCCCAACAATAAAACCCAAACCAAAGGCCGCTCCTATCAAGCCAAAGTTTTGTGCTTTTTTTTCAGGAGTACTGATATCAGCTATATAAGCTGTAGCCACAGTAAAACTTGCTCCACAAATACCAGCTAATATTCTTCCTAAAAACAACCAAAATAAACTTGGTGCAAAAGCATGAACGAAATAATCTACACCTAAGCCAAACAAAGCAATGAGTAAAATGGGCTTACGTCCAAATTTATCGCTCAAAACACCTAAAACTGGAGCAAAAAAGAACTGCATAATGGCATATGCAAAGATCAGCCAGCCTCCTATTTTTGAAGCTTCACTTAAGCCTGCCCCATTTAAATTTTCAATTAAAGACGGAATAACGGGAATAATAATACCAATCCCAATTACATCTATCAAGATGGTAATAAAGATAAAGGTTAAAGAAGCTTTGCCTGATTTCATAAGCCCCCAAAAATAATCCTAAAGTCTAATAAAAATCTTGATGAATATCAATTCTATTTAAAAATCTGAGTTCTGTTCTTCTTAAGAATTCAGAACGTAGATAAAGATTGAGATTGAATTAATATGAAGGAATAGCGAGCTATTCTAAGTATATTTTAATCAAAAGATTGCTATTTAGCTATGGATCTATGGAGATTTTCACCGAAAGAACAATCTACTACATTGAATCTATAGAAAATAGCCTTGTATATTGCCACTTCTGGAAATCTGAATTTCTAACTAATAATAATCGAACTCAGGTTAATAATTAATCCAATTCTTAAATCCCTCTTCTTATTTTTACACCACATGAAAGCACTGTGGAAAGTCTACTTAATTTTTATCCTAAAATTCGCACTTGCCTTTTGGCTCTTCAGCCTATTTAGAGTTTTGTTTTACTTATTCAATTCAAGCTACTTCCCACAGCCCCAAGCACTAAATTTTTTCGGTGGTTTTCGTTTTGACTGGATGACTATTACCTTATTCTACTTGCCCTTTTTTTTATCCCTTTTCTTCTTTCCAAACTCCAAATCGAAAATTCAAGGTTTTCTTTTCCTTTTCTCATCGGCCATCGCTATTCTTAGTAGTTTCCTCGATTTTGAATATTTTAAATTTACTCAGAAAAGAACTACTGCCGATCTCTTTAGCACAAATGGCTTAGAGGATGATATAATTTCTCTGCTCCCTAGTTTTATTAAAGATTACTGGTACTTATTAGTGTTGGCTATCATTTGCTATTTATCGGTTCAGTGGTTGTACAAGAAAATCAATACGCTTTCTGTTGAAAGATTAAATCTAAAAAACTACTTACTATTTATACTGCCTGTATGCTTACTAACAGTTGTCGGCTTTAGAGGTGGTATTCAATTAAAACCTTTAAATGTTATTCAAGCATCGCAGTATGCAAATGCTCAAAACATTCCTTTGGTGTTAAATACTCCGTTTACTTTAATCAAGTCTTTTTTCAAAGATGGCATTGAGGTTCAACAGTATTATACAGATGATGAACTAAAAAAAATCTATTCTCCTATTCAGCATTTTAAAGAAGATAGTCTTGTAGAAAAGCTAAATGTAGTTTTAATTATTGCCGAAAGTTTCTCGAAAGAATACATTGGTGCACTAAATGATTATGAAGGATACACGCCTTTTTTAGATAGCTTGATAGAGCAAAGTGTTGTTTTTCCAAATGCCTTTGCAAATGGGAAAAAATCAATTGAAGGCTTACCTGCAATTCTCTCAGGTATTCCAACGCTTATGAACACTGCATATATTTCGAGTAAGTATGCCAGTAATAAAATTGAAAGCTTGCCACGCTTTCTAAAAAGCAAAGGATACCAATCTGCTTTCTATCATGGAGGAGAAAATGGAACTATGGGTTTCAATGCTTTTACACAAATCTCAGGAATAGACCGTTATATAGGAAAAAATGAATATCCCAACTCCAAAGACTTTGATGGCAATTGGGGCATTTTTGATGAAGCTTTCTTACAGTTTTGCATTCAAGATATGAATCAGATGCAAGAACCTTTTTTTAGTGGAATCTTCACTCTATCATCTCATCATCCATACACGATTCCAGAGCAACATAAAGGAAAATTCAAAGTAGGAACGCTTCCGATTCACCAAAGTGTACTATATGCCGATTATGCCTTAAAACAGTTTTTTAAAACAGCTCAGAAGCAACCATGGTTCAACAATACTTTATTTATTATCACCGCAGATCATACGCAGCAGAGTGATGTTGTTAGCTATAACAATACAGTTGGAATGTATCGGGTCCCGCTTATCTTTTATAATTCAAAACTACTCTCTGCAAATAGAAATATGGCAGTTGCACAGCAAAATGACATTTATCCCTCAGTGGTTGATTTATTAGGTTTTGAAGCAGATATTTTGAGTTTTGGAAATTCAGTTTTCAAAGACAATGAGAAATTTTCGGTAAGTTATTTAAATGGAATTTTTCAACTAATTTCTCAACAATATTGTTTACAATTTGATGGAGAAAAAACAATTGGCTTTTTTGACTTAACAACTGACCCTGCTCTTCATAAAAACCTGCTCCAAGAAAATTCTGATCAGCAAATTTATTTTGAGAAAAAGATAAAAGCGTTTATTCAACAATACCAGACACGCATTACTAATAATCAGCTGAGTTTTGATTGATAAAAAAAAGATATTATTTGTTGTAAACCCCATTTCGGGTATAAAAGGAAAAGAAGCTGCTATTCAATTACTTGAAAAAGCATTAGCGAAAAACATTTCATACAAGATAGTTTATACAGAACGAACAGGCCATGCTACTGAATTGACTAAAAATGCAGCTGAAGAAGGCTATCATGCAGTAATTGCTGTTGGTGGTGATGGAACTGTTAATGAAGTAGCAAAAGCCTTAATTCATTCTGAAGTAGCTTTAGGGGTAATTCCTTTTGGTTCAGGAAATGGTTTTGCCAGACATTTAGGAATTCCTTTACAGGTAAAAGCGGCTATTCAATGTATCAATAAATTCAATATTGCTACTATTGATACTGCCAGCTTAAATAAAGAACCTTTTATTGCCACCGCAGGTATGGGCTTTGATGCTCACATTGCTTCTCAATTTGCCAATTATGGAAAAAGAGGCTTTCTCTCTTATTCACAGATCGCTCTAAATGAGTTTTTAACCTATAAGTCAAAGAAGTACAGTTTAAAGGTAGATGGGATAAAAATTAAGAAACATGCATTCTTAATTTGTTTTGCCAATGTAGGCCAATATGGAAATAATGCATGGATAGCTCCTACTGCAGAGGCTTCAGACGGGAAATTAAAAGTGTGTATTCTGGAACCTTTTCCAGCTCATCTGGCTCCGGACATTCTTTTGAAATTATTTAACAAAACACTTCATAAGTCAAAATATTACGAAGTAATAGAAGCTGAAAGAATTACCATTAAACGACCAAATATTTATCAAATAGATGGAGAAGCACGTGAAAAATTAAACCGACGAATGAAAATTAAAGTAGTTCCTCATTCTCTTAAAGTAATTTGCTAATACTCTAACTTATCAAAAACACTGTTCCTATTTAATGGTCGTTTATCAATTAACCATTCAAAACCACGGTAACGTAATTCAATTACAGGATCTAACTCTCCCATAGGGTACATTTTTGCTTTCGGTTTAGTCATGAAGCTAATCGTTTCAACTCCACTTTCTTTTAAGTAAATATTAATGTCTGTGCTTTCAGCTACATTTACTCCAATGAACTTTTCGTGTTCATCTTGACCATAATAAGTCGTCTGACCGTTGCCTCGAACTTCTATTTTTCTCAATTTACTTTCACTAAAATAACCAGTCATAGCTTTTCCTTTTATCTGATTATAACGAAGTGAATCAATCTCAGAGATGATAAACGCACTCTTATCCAAGTAAATACTGTGAATTTTATTGTTTTTAGTTCGAATATCGATCGTGTCAGCTGTAAGTTGATTTCGATCTGACCATAGTATTGGATCATAAAACAATCGGATCGTAGAATCAGAAATAGAATAGGCAATAGAATCACATGTCCCTTGTAAATCGCTTTTATAAATTCTTACCCCATAGTAGGCAAATAAATACTGAGCTCCTGAGGCAGTCTTATAAACATTAAAAGTATCAGCATGCATAAACATAGAGTCTTTATCTAGAACTTGTGTTAACAGACTATTACCTGTCACTATTGCGCTATCTTTTAATTCAAAAATTCGACCATGCTCACCATTAATAATAATGTTCTCAGCCGTATCAGTAATCTGAATATTTCCATCTGCCTGTCCATAACCCAAAGTTCGATCATAAAACAGAGTATCTCCTTCTAATTTTTTCCCGTCTGAAATAATGTAAGCATTCTCATAATATCGAGATTGATCTAAACGTGTGTCGTACCAACCATTCTCACAATAAATTAAATTACTATCACCAACAATGGTAGTTGGCCCTAAGAAGTTGACAATTTCTGTTGTTGTATAATAATGTAGAGTATCCGAATTTATCACAAAATTAGGATTCCTAAGCACTACATCATTTCTAAAAGTAAAAAGCGATTGGTTTGCAAAAAAATAACCTATTTCACTTACTAAAATATTAGTATCAGTCCTACTTTCAATAGTCGCTCCTGTAGTGTAGTTAGCTATGTTCGACGCTCTGTTGTAGAGTAAACGATCAGTCAACAAATCAAAATCAGGACTAATTAAGTGTACTTCTTCTCCCGTAACAGTTGCTAACTGTGTATTACCTTCATAATGCAAAAAGTCGCCATAAAGGTTTAAGGTATCACCTTGATTAATTCTAATGCTCCCAAAAGCATCCATAGAATTCGATTCCTTATAGAGGTAAGCTGAATCACAATACATCAGAGCGTTTTTGTGCTCAAATACAACATCACCTATTAAGCGTTGTGCCTTGCCTCCTTCTTTTTCCGTTCCTAATAGAACAGTTGCTTTTATCAGCTTTATCTGCTCCCTCTTCTGTGCATGAGTAATTGTAAATACAGCAAAAAACAAAATCAGCAGACTTATTAGCTGCTTTGTAGCGATTCTATTTTTTAAGCGATTACCCATGTACTTTCTCTCATCAAAGTTTGATTTCTGTCTGGACCGACAGAAACAATAGTGATTGGTGTTTCCAAAATTCGTTCCAAATAATCTATATAAGCTTGAAGTGTTGAAGGAATTTCATCAATTGATCCTAATCCAGTCAAATCTTCGCTCCATCCTTCTAACTCTTCATAAACGGGAGTCAATTCGCTACCTACTACATCAAATGGTAAATAGTCTATCTTTTCTCCCAAGTATTCATAAGCCGTACAAACCTTGATGTGTTCGAATTCACTTAAAACATCTGCTTTGGTCATAATTAATTGAGTTACCCCATTAATCATACATGCATATTTCAATGCAGGAATATCAATCCACCCACATCTTCTTGGTCTACCAGTTGTAGCACCGAATTCGTGTCCTGCCTTTCTCATTCTCTCTCCTACTTCCCCATCTAGTTCAGTTGGAAAAGGACCACTTCCTACTCTTGTGCAATATGCCTTGAAAATTCCGTAAACTTCACCAATTTGATTAGGAGCAACTCCCAAACCTGTACATGCTCCTGCTGTTATTGTATTCGATGAAGTAACAAAAGGATACGATCCAAAATCAATGTCTAAAAGTGTTCCTTGCGCTCCTTCTGCTAAGATCTTTTTACCAGCTCTTCTTTGTGCATTAATCAGATGTTCACTATCTACTAATTTAAAGCCTTTAAACTTTTCAATGCATTTCATCCACTCTGCTTCCATTTCAGTCAAATCAAACTCAAAGTCATATTGAGCTAGTAACTGTAAATGCTTCGATTTTAGAGCATCATACCTTTCTTGAAAATTATCAGATTCGATATCCCCAATTCGCAATCCGTTTCGACCAGTTTTATCCATATAGGTTGGTCCTATCCCTTTTAAGGTAGAACCAATTTTCTTTTTGCCCTTTGCTTGTTCAGATGCCGCGTCTAATAATCTATGGGTTGGAAGAATCAGGTGTGCTTTTCTCGAAATCACCATTCTTTCGTTGATGTTCACATTCATTGCTTCGAGTGCAACAATCTCTTTCATAAATATGATTGGATCAATAACAACACCATTTCCAACGACATTCGTTTTATTTGAATGAAATATTCCCGAAGGAATCGTATGTAATACATGTTTAATCCCATCAAATTCTAAGGTATGACCTGCGTTAGGTCCTCCTTGAAATCGAGCGATCACATCATAGTCAGGAGTTAATACATCAACTACTTTTCCTTTTCCTTCATCTCCCCATTGGAGACCTAATAAAACATCAACTTTCATGTTATTCTGATTCTTTTTTAGTGCTTTCTAAATTAATACAAGAGCTGCATATTCCGTATAAGTTTAAGGAATGATGCAATATGGTGAAATCTAAAAGCTCACCTACGGTTGATTTTATATTTTGTATTCTTGGGTCACAAAACTCAATAACCTTGTTGCACTTTGTGCATACTAAATGGTCATGTTGTTTGAATTCATAAGAACGCTCAAATTGAGCAATGTTATTACCAAATTGATGCTTCCTTACCAAATTACAAGCCTGAAGTAAGTCTATAGTATTGTATAAGGTCGCCCTGCTCACTCTATATTTCTTATTCTTCATAGAAACATAAAGTGATTCAATGTCAAAATGCCCTTCTTGCGAATAAATTTCGCATAAAATAGCAAATCGCTCAGGAGTCTTCCGATGACCATTCGTCTCTAAATAGGTAGAGAATATCTGGCTTACTTTTTCAATTGTTTCCGGACTTGAGGACATTTACCTTAGTTAAAGCACAAAAGTAGACTTTATAAAGAAAAAGGAACAAAAAAAAGAGAACAAGAATAAAAGAAGTTTTTAACGAAAAATTAACCATTGTAATTAAATGTCATTTTGCAATTGGCAATCAACACTTCATAATTGCAGTTAAATTATCCATCTATTCGACTAACATTAATGACTCCTTTAATTAATTTAAGCTTTGCCTTCAAATGTCTTAAGTGCTTCGTATCGTGAACATAAAGCATCACAATTCCTTCAAAAACTCCATCTTGAGAGTCAAAACTTATACTCCGCATATTCACGTTTAGTTCTTCAGAAATAACACGAGTTACATTGTTTACCAAACCAACATCATCTATTCCGGTAATCTTAATACCTGCTAAGAATGCTATTTGCTGTTGGCTCGTCCACCTTGCTTTAACAACACGGTATGCATAATTTGACATTAATTGAACCGCATTGGGACAATTTGTTTTATGAATCTTTATTCCTTCTTTTATCGTGATAAATCCAAATACTTCATCCCCAGGAATTGGATTACAACAAGGAGATATTTTATATTCAAAATGATCCATATTCTCCCCAATAACCAACATTTCCTCCTTGGTTCCCTTTTTCTTTAATTGCTCAATGAAATCATCTTTAGGTTTATGTTCTGTTTCTTTTCTCAGAATTAATCCCCCCTCTATTTTCAACTCAGCTATCTTATTCAACTTTAGCTTACCTACCTCAAATTGATAATGCATTTCATAAAGAGACGGAAGTCTAAAAAAAGAAAGCAACTGCTTGATGTTATGATCTGTGTTGTTGATTTTATGCTTTTTCAACCACTTCTCAAACCCTAATTTCCCTTCTTTTGCTAACCTTCGTTTATTCTCTTTTAGAGCCGATTTAATTTTCGATTTTGCCTTACCACTAATCACATATTCTAACCAGCTTTCATTTGGTTTTTGCTTTTTCGAGGTAATAATTTCAACCTGATCTCCACTGTTTAATCCTGTGCTTAAAGGAACAAGTTTATGATTCACCTTGGCTCCCATACAGTGATATCCCACTTCGGTATGGATTTCAAAAGCAAAATCTAAGGCAGACGCACCCTTTGGAAGGTTTTTAATCTCTCCAGTCGGTGTGAAAATAAAGATCTCTTCTGAAAATAAGTTGAGCTTAAAATCATCAATAAAATCAACAGCGTTTAAATCTGGATTCTCTAATAGTTCTCGAATCTTATCAATCCAATTGTCAAATTTTGACTCTTCTGAACCTTCCTTATATTTCCAATGAGCAGCATATCCTTTTTCTGCAATTTCATCCATTCGTTTTGAACGAATCTGAACTTCTACCCATTTCCCTCCGGGGCTCATTACTGTTGTATGTAAAGATTCATAGCCATTGCCTTTGGGAGTAGACACCCAATCTCTAAGTCGATCAGGGTTAGGTTGATAAAAATCTGTTACAATTGAATAAGTATTCCAACAAATAGATTTCTCTTTTTCTGGAGGTGTATCTAAAATAACACGAATAGCAAAAACATCATAAATCTCTTCGTATTTAACATTCTTTGTTTTGATCTTATTGTATATAGAATAAACAGATTTGGTTCTCGCTTTTACGCTAAAGTTAAAGCCTTGTTCTTTAAGCTCATTTTTTATTGGTAAGGAGAACTGATTTACAAATCTTGTTCTTACCGCTTTTGACTTCTGAAGCTTATTCGTAATCTCTGTATAAATTTCAGGATCAGTATATTTTAGAGATAAATCTTCTAATTCCGTTTTTAGTGCATACAATCCTAAACGATGAGCCAAAGGGGCGTATAGGAAGATGGTTTCAGATGCAATTTTTAATTGCTTATCTCTTCTCATAGCATCTAACGTTCTCATATTATGCAAACGATCTGCTAGTTTAATCAAGATAACACGTACATCGTCTGATAAGGTGAGTAGAATTTTACGGAAGTTTTCGGCTTGCATAGAAACTGAGTGATCTACTACTCCTGAAATCTTTGTTAAACCATCAATAATTTTTCGTTCCTTCAATCCAAACATTCGCTCAATGTCATCAAGCGTCATCTCCGTATCCTCTACCGTGTCATGTAATAATGCGCAGACAATAGAGGTTGTTCCCAAGCCAATTTCTTCTGAAACTATTCGTGCAACTTCAATCGGATGATAAACATAAGGTTCACCTGATTTTCTTCGCATGTCTTTGTGCGCTTCGATAGCCACATCAAATGCCTTCCGAATCTTGATTTTGTCTTCCTTCTTATCTACAGTCTTGCTAACTCTTAATAAGGCTCTATAACGTCTTCCTAACTCTTTATTTTCTTCTTCTTGATTAATCAATTCCTTAAGCTTTTTAGACTAGTAAACTTACTCACTTTTCCAGAGAAAAGCCGCTTAATAACTGTATTCAATCGATAAGATATCAGTATCTTCGTGTCTCTTACAAAGCGAAGCTTATGGATAACAATTCTCTTTTTGACGAATTTGAGACTAGCTCTCATCAAGCATGGAAAGAAAAAATAATCAGTGACTTAAAGGGAAAACCTTTTGAAGATTTACTGATTTGGGAAGATGAAAATAAAATTCAACATCAACCTTATTATACGAAATCGAGTCACCCAAATAGGGCATTAATCGAGAATATTCAAAATGCTCAAAAAAAATCGAAGCATTGGCGAAGCATTCAAGTATTTGATGCAAACTCTCAAGGTTCAGAAAAACAAGTCGCTGAAAGTTTGGCCAATGGAGCTAATTTTGCATTTATTAATAACACAAAAGAGTATAAAAAATATACTAAGTTAAAAAAAGGAGACAAAAACATATACCTCCTCATCAATGAAATTGATCTAGATCATTTACCAAAACGATTTTTAATTGATCCAATTGGAAATCAATTGAAAGGTGATACTTTTGCTTCTAAAAACCTAGAATTACTCCCTTCTGTTTTTAAACTCCGTTTAAACGACTTAGATCCTGATTACTTTCTAATGATTGATGGGAATATTTATAAGAAAGCAGGAGCAACAATTGTTCAAGAATTAGCTTATACTCTACAACATGCAATGGAGTATTTAGACCTCATGACTGAAAAAGGATTTAAAGCCAGTGCAATTGCAAGGAGTTTTATTTTCAAACTTGGATATGGAAATTCTTACTTTTCAGAAATTGCAAAAGGAAGAGCTTTTCAGTACTTACTCCAAAAACTATATTCTAGTTATCATGTAAAGAATACCGCCATTATCTGGGGGCAAGGAAGCAGCTACTATCATTCGCATAAAGACCCTTATACTAATTTATTACGATTGAGTTCTCAAGCAATGTCAGCCATCCTTGGAAACTGTAATTTGATAAGCTTACCTGCATACGATGAACATGAAGAAGCTAGTTCCTTAGGTTTGAGAATGTCTAAAAATATTCCTTTAATTTTAAGAGAAGAAAGCTCTTTTGCTGAAGTTCGAGACCCTAGTTCAGGTTCATACTATTTAGAGCAATTAACTGCTGAGATAGCTGAAAAAGCATGGAATTTCTTTCTTACAATAGAAAAGGAAGGTGGTTTATTAAAACGATTCGAGAAGGGAATTTTAGAAAATGAACTATCAGCATCTCATCAGGCAAGAGTTCAAACCTTTCAAGGAGGAAAACGGGTCATGTTGGGCGTCAATAAGTTTATCAATGAAAATAAAGCTGACCTAAAAATAAAAGAAGCATCATTCAATGGAATTGCTTCTCGCATCATCTCTAAAGATATTACGACATGAGACCTGAATTTAAACCCTTAGATTCAGCAGCTAATACCGCTGAAGATATAACAGTATCCAACTGGATTACTGCCGAACAGATTGAGTTAAAGTCGGCGTATTTTGCCAATGATATTACTGATCTAAAACAAGTAGACTATATCGCAGGACTTCCACCCTACTTGAGAGGTCCTTATTCTACAATGTACGTCATGCGTCCTTGGACGATACGACAATATGCGGGCTTTTCTACTGCGGAAGAATCGAATGCCTTTTACCGAAGAAACCTAGCTGCAGGGCAAAAAGGATTGTCTGTTGCTTTTGATTTAGCAACGCATCGTGGTTACGACTCAGATCACCCAAGAGTAGTTGGAGATGTTGGAAAAGCTGGAGTTGCTATTGATTCCGTAGAAGACATGAAAATTTTGTTCAATGAGATCCCATTGGATAAGATGTCGGTTTCTATGACCATGAATGGAGCTGTACTTCCCATTATGGCATTTTACATTGTGGCAGCTGAGGAACAAGGAGTTCCAGCAGAATTACTAAGTGGAACTATTCAGAATGATACTCTAAAGGAATTTATGGTTAGAAATACCTACATCTACCCTCCTCTTCCTTCTATGCGCATCATTGCTGACATTTTTAACTTCACTTCGGCCAACATGCCTAAGTTCAACTCCATCAGCATCTCAGGTTACCACATGCAAGAAGCTGGTGCTACCGCAGATATTGAACTAGCTTATACCTTAGCGGATGGCTTAGAGTATTTAAAAGCGGGAATTGCAGCAGGTTTAAAAATTGATAATTTTGCTCCTCGTCTTTCTTTCTTTTGGGCGATAGGCATGAATCATTTCATGGAAATTGCTAAAATGCGAGCAGCTCGTATGTTGTGGTCTAAAATTGTGAAACAGTTTAATCCGCAAAACCCAAAGTCGATGGCTTTAAGAACGCATTGCCAAACTTCAGGCTACAGTTTAACAGAACAAGACCCTTTTAATAATGTTGCGCGAACGTGTATTGAAGCGATGGCTGCAACTTTAGGCGGAACACAAAGCTTACATACCAATGCCTTAGATGAGGCAATTGCCTTACCAACAGACTTCTCTGCTAGAATTGCTAGAAACACCCAAATCTATTTACAAGAAGAAACAGACATTACAAAAGTTGTTGACCCTTGGGGAGGTCCTTATTATGTAGAGAGCTTAACCAATGAATTGGCAGAAAAAGCTTGGAGATTAATTGAAGAAGTTGAAGAATTAGGAGGCATGGCAAAAGCTATTGAAAAAGGAGTTCCTAAGCTTCGAATTGAAGAAGCTGCCGCTAGATAACAAGCAAGAATTGACAGTGGAAAAGATGTTATTGTTGGAGTGAATAAGTTCATGACAAACGAAAAGGAAAACATTGACATTTTAGATGTTGACAATGCAAAAGTGCGAAAGGAACAAGTTGAGCGGATTGAGCAAATTAGATCGACAAGAGACGCCGATAAAGTTAAAAACGCGTTGGATGATTTAACCAAAGCCGCAGCTTCTGATGAAGGAAACTTATTAGATTTAGCGATAATTGCTGCTAGAAATCGAGCAACT
>JAESST010000351.1 GCA_016763995.1 Flavobacteriales bacterium
AAGCCGAGGTATTAAGCAAGGTGTCAAGTCCGGTCTGCGCGTCCGATTCGATGCTCTCGCGTTGACCATCTGTTTTGTGATATTGGAATGAAAACGCAATATCAAGCCCACTTTTCTTTGAGCCATATAAGAGCCATGCGCGTTGCGTATCGAATGACCCTGAGCCCGCACCGATTTCGGTGCCATTTATTTCGCTGGCTGTTTTTGTAACGATATTTATTGTTCCTGAAAAGGCATCGGCACCATGCAAGGCAGAGCCGGGGCCACGAATGATCTCAACACGAGAAATATTTTTTACTGGCATGCCGCCCCATATTTGGCCGCGGTCACCAACATATAAATTAGTTATAGGAATACCATTAATGAGCACTAATACCTGTGGGTTAGCATCAGATTGGATTCCACGAATAGTATAAATTGGGTTATAAAAGCTTGCTCTTCGTGATACGTGTAAACCAGGTACGGTCTCGAGGATTTGATCTAGATCGGTAGCGCCTATAGCTGCGATATCATCGGCAGTAATTACGCTGGCAACGGCTGGTGCGCGGGAAATTGGCTGGCTAGTGCCTGTAGCAAGGCTAATAAACTCCTCGTCACCGTAGAGCAGCTCAAGTTCGTCTTCCTGTGAAAGGCTCTGAGCCAGCGCCGTACCTGCGCAGAGCAATGTGCCAAATAAAAGCGAAGATATTTTTATTGCTCGCAATGTAGCATCCCTAGCTTTATCTATTCCTTATGGTCAAGATAGCGGTATGTTTTGTCGTCAGCTTTAACGAAACCTGCGATTAATTATACGTGATGTTTTGTTTTTTAGCCTAATTTATAATGCTTACATATCAAGATCCAGTGCTCGCTAGTCGCCAAGGAAGGCTAGGGCGCTGGTGCGAACTTTCTTAGCCGCTGGCGTGACTTTACCTCTATAGCTAATATTTCCAAAGTATAGCTATATAATGTCCGCCTGCTGCGGGAGAGAAAAAGAGTATGGTTTCACCGCGCTTTATATCGCCTTTTTTTATCCAGTAGTCTAAAGATACAGGTATGTTCGCCGCGGTCATATTGGCGTATAGCGGGAGGGTATGCCGAACTTTATCTCGTGCAATATTTAATTTGTCTAGCCAAAGATGAATCATCTTTAGCCCTGCTTGGTGAATAAATACTTTATCTACAACAATGTCTGGATTTTTTTTCAATAATTCTTGGGCTACGGTAAGTGGAAACATAACTAAATCTTTTGCGGTGGATATATTTTTTGGCTGAGTGATAGTGAAAAATTCCTGCTGTCCTGATACCACAGGGTTAACCATTTTCATCGATTCAAACACTGCAGGGGTGGAGTTGTTTCGTTCGTTTATATCAATCAATGAGCTTCCCTCTCCATCGACAATTACTGCGGCTGAACCGTCGCCTGCAAAAGCAAAGTTACGCTTGCTTTTATCCAATATATAGTTAGTCCAATTTACGGCGATAATTATTAAGACGACTTTTTTTTGGCCAGTGGCAATGAACGAGTTTGCTAAATTCAATGCGGATAAAAATGAAGAGCAGGTAGTGTTTATTGGTAAAACAGAGGCGGCTGTTGCACCAATAGCATTGGGGACAAGATTTAGATCATCACCTAGCAGATGCGTGCTGGGTAACATCCAACCCGTGACCAAATCAATATCTTTTGCGCAATGCTTGCTTGAAGAAAGGGCGTCTTTAGCTGCTGTTATAGCCATTGACAAGTTTGATTCAGTTGAATCAGCATGGCGCCGCTCTTCGTAACCGTTAAAAAATTCAGATAGCGATTCAAACATCTCAGAGTCTTCATTGAAGTATTTGTTGCTAACTAACTTCTTAGGCATATACCTTCCGGTCGCTTCAATTCTTGCCATTATTCACTCCGTATTATTTTTGGTTCTTTCTGTGCACTTAGGGCTAAAATTCCTGAGAATTTATTTAACTTTTGGTAAGTTGAGAAGAAGCGAAGAAGAGGCTTCTCGTAAACGAGTTGGTGGTTTATCTATGGTTCGATTGAGTGCTTCATCATTAGTAAGTATCGAAAACAAAAAAATATATTTTTCCATCAGGCATCTTTTGGAGTGTCTGTATCTTCGTATGTAATGTACTATGGAAAAAAGACGAAAACCCTTTGCGCCTAGACGTAAAGCGCAAATATAGACGATTCCAGTCGATGTGCTAGTGTTCAATGCTGAGCGAACATTAGGCATCGTAAATCCGTGAACGAGATAGAGTAGAAATTGAAGGGCGGATTGATGTTGAATATTTTAGTTTGATGAATACTTTTCTCTATATAGTTATACATTCTTTGCTGGCTCACTATTTTTTGCATTTATATTCACTTTTCATATGAAGCTAACATTTTTAGTCGGCTTGATAGAGGTGGCGCTTCGGTTTTGTCGATATGCACATCAATGAGTGTTGGCAAGTCAGATTCGCTTAGCGATTTTAGATCGATTGATGTGAAGTCCTGCAGTGATTCCGCGGTAATACCTTTTGCACCGATAGATTGCGCGTAGTCAGCAAATTTGACGGCGGGTAAGTCAGTGCTCGTTAATTCAGCCCCCGCTATTTTTTGGCCATGTTTGACCATACCGTAGGCTTCGTCATTGAGAACGATATAGATGATTGGTAACTTGTGCTGAACGGCTACAGTAATTTCATGGCCACTCATCAGTAAGGCGCCATCGCCAACGATACAAATTATCGATTTTTGGGGGGAGGCAAGTGCAATACCAATTGCGGCGCCAATTGACCACGCCATTGATGCGAGGCCCATAGCCATGTGTAGATACCGAGTATTGCCTCCGTTCATTTGATGGTAAGGGTTGAGGTAATGAATCGCCCATAAATAGCTACTGCCGATATCAGCTAAAAAGCATGTGCCATCCTTGGCGTGATGAGATAGCTCGTACATAAGGCGCTGGGGTTTGATGGGTGAGCTATCGTTTAGGTATTTTAGTTCGTCTATTAATTGAAAATTGCGGAATAATGGTTTTTCTGTTGTAGATTGCCTTCTCCCTTGGTTGGCTCGATAATCTTCGTCACTAATGAGGGTGTTTTGTTTTCGTCTCTCCAGTTCTCGCCTTTCAAATGGGATCGGTTTTGTTATATGTATGCTGGCGTTTTGCATTTGATGGAATGAATTTTTTGGCCGTATTTTCGTTGAATTGTTTAAATATTCGAATATTCGTTTGATGTTACCGGACACATTAAGGATGGAAAAAGGGCTTCGGCAGAAATGCTCGGAGTCGCAGTCTATATGAATATAGTTTGTGTGGTTGGCATTGCTAGGTTGCCATCCGCATGCGGCCTGTTGATCTAGCGAACTGCCTACGATAACGATCAAATCTGTTTTGGGTGAATTCAGTAGTGTTGTAGCAGACTCATGGGCAGCAAGACCGCATACACCGTAATAATTCGAGTGATAAGGATTAATTAGGCCTTTTCCTTGGGGTGTGGTAACAAGCGAGATGTTATTGTTTTCACAATAGGTAATGATGTCGCGAGCCGCGTTTTCACAGTTCTCACCAATAACAAATACCGGATTGCGAGCTTTGTAGAGTCTCTGGGCTAATTCTTCTGTGGCATGCAAATCGATAGTATTATTTTTCAGGTGTTTAGGGAGTAGGCGGCGATTGAACGACCGTTGCTGCACGCTGCGTGCAATATCTGTAGGGATGCTTAAATGCACTGGCTGACGATTCTGGTAGGCAGCAGTGATGGCGGCAATCAGTTTACGTTCTAATTGGTCTGGATGAGAAACTAGGCTGCTGTATGCAGTACAATGTTTGAGCATTGCGACAATGTCGATACCTGAGCATGAAGACTCTTGAAATGCGAGGCCGCCAAAAGTATCGATTGATGGCTGACCGGTAATAACTAATAAAGGCACTCTGTCCAAATAAGAGGAAGCGATCCCAGTAATTAAATTGGTTGCGCCGGGGCCGCTTGTTGCGATGCATACGCCAAGCTTGCCTGTTTCTCGTGCGTAGCCGTCAGCCATGAATGCTGCACCGGTTTCATGTCTTGCGGTAATTGGTTTTGGTCCATGACTGACCGCACTGCGAGCGAGGGCATTAAACAGAGGTTCTATTGCCCCGCCTGGAATGCCAAAAACGTACTCGACTCCTAACTCTCTTAGGTAGTCTAAGATTATATCTCCAGCTTCGTATTGCTCAATTGAGGCTGGTATTTTGGTGTCTAACAACTGGCCAAGTAGTTGGTGTGTAGACATACTGCCTCCTGCAGGATTGATATCCTATCAATGGTCCTTAGAGG
>JAESST010000352.1 GCA_016763995.1 Flavobacteriales bacterium
CCTGTTTGGTGTAAATGGTTAAAAATATGGAAGAATACATCTTGTGTTTTCTCTTTTCCACTGAAAAACTGTACATCATCAATGATTAATACATCTATCATTTGATAGAAATGAATAAAGTCATTTTGATTGTTATTTCTTACTGCATCAATAAATTGATGCGTAAATTTTTCAGAAGAAACGTACAATACCGTTTTACTTGGGTGATTGATTTTAATTTCAACACCGATAGAGTGAACTAAATGTGTTTTCCCTAAACCAACTCCTCCATAAATTAACAATGGGTTAAATGCAGTTCCACCTGGGTTTTTCGAAACAGCATAACCTGCAGATCTGGCTAAACGGTTGCAATCTCCTTCAATAAAACTTTCAAAAGAGTAATTTGGATTTAATTGCGAATCAATCTTTACTTTCTTTAGGCCTGGAATGATAAATGGATTACGAATTCCTTTTTCACCATTAACGTCAATTGGTACTGAAACAGGTTCGTTCTTTATTGCTTGACGATTAGCGGTTGGGATTTTAACAGTATATGGCTTTGGGTGATTTGAACCGTTTTCCATTATAATGCTGTATTCTAGCTTTCCTTCAGCACCCAATTCTTTTTTGATGGTCTTTCTCAATAAAGTAATGTAATGCTCTTCTAACCATTCGTAAAAAAATTGAGACGGAACTTGAATGGTTAAAACGTTATTTGCCAACTTTACAGGAGTGATTGGTTCAAACCAAGTTTTAAAACTTTGAAGGCTTACGTTGTCTTTTATTACGGCGAGACAATTTTGCCAAACTTGATTAGAATCCTTACTCATACTTTCAATTTTTTCTGCGGTTAATAATGTTGCGACAACTTAATTAAAATTTAGCTCTAATCAAACTTTAAATCAACATTTTTTTGTAAAAATTAGCTTTTTTTTGTTGAAACAAGAGTTTAGCTAACTTGTTGATTTTTAGAGTTTAATTATGAGTTATTAATTCCGTTAAACGCTTGACAAATATTTGTAGAAAAAAGTGAAATAAAAAATCAAACTGCTATTGATTTACAACTTTTTTATGCTATGTAAATAATTAATTTCGACGAATACTTTGAATAGAAAAAATAAAGAATGATTCAAGCAACAACAAAACTCCGTGTACGGTATTCTGAAACAGATCAAATGGGCTTTGTCTATTATGGTAATTATGCTCAATATTTAGAGATTGGTAGGGTAGAGGCCCTTAAAACGGTAGGAGTGTCCTATAGAAAGCTAGAGGAAGATGGTTATGGTTTACCAGTAAAAGAAATGAACATAGAATATATTAGAGCAGCTTTATATGATGATGAATTAATAATAAGCACCACTATTCATAAAAAACCGTCTGCTAGAGTGTTTTTTGAATATGAAATTCATCGTGGAGAAGAATTGCTGATAAAGGCAACAACAACTTTATTTTTTATGGATCGATCAAAAAGGGCTTGTAGACCGCCCGCAGATTTTATGAAAAGAATGGAAGCCTATTTTAATTGAGAGAAGCGCCGAACTCCTTTGAGGTAATAATCAAAGACGATACTGCTTTTTAAAATACCTGTAGGATTGGGCTGCAAAACTTTAGATCTTATTTTCTTCATTCCATAAAAGGAAAAATGGGCCTTTACGATAGCAAAAGCGTGCTTAGGGCCTGAAGAAAACAGTAGTTTAACAAAAGCTACAGCATCCAATAGAAGCCTAAATAATACTTTTAATCTTCTATAGGGAGTTATGTCATTTTTATAAAGTGTCAATAGGCTATTCCTAAAATTCAAGAAGGTTTTCCTAGGATTAGTATTCTGCATGGTTCCCCCACCAAGATGATACACGGTGCTTGTAGGAACATAAAAAACAGATTTTCCGATGTTCTTAGCTCGCCAACACAAATCAATTTCTTCCATGTGTGCGAAATATCGCTCATCAAATCCATTCAATTCTTTAAATAAAGAAGCTTTGATAAACATGCAAGCTCCAGTAGCCCAGAAAATCTCTCTAATAGTATCGTATTGTCCATTATCTTCTTCTAAATGGTCAAACATTCTACCTTGGCAAAAAGGATAGCCTAAAACATCTATAAAGCCTCCACCAGCTCCAGCATATTCAAATTTATTCTTTTCTAAATATGACTTAATCTTCGGTTGAGCTATGAATACATTTTCTCTTGCTTCCAACTCATCTATTACTGGTTGAATCCAATTAGAGGTAACTTCTACATCAGAATTCAATAAAACAAAGTAATCTTCTTTTAAATCTGCTAAAGCATCGTTATACCCTTTTGCAAAACCACCATTCTCTTTATTAATGATAAAGCGAACACTAGGGAATTGTTGTTTTACATAATTAATCGAATCATCGGTAGAAGCATTATCGGCCAAATAAACTACCGCATTGCCTGAATGAGCAATAACAGAAGGCATGTAGGTTTCTAAATGCCTTCTGCCGTTCCAGTTTAAAATAACAACGGCAACAGAAGGTGTCATGAGAAAAAATTAGTCGACAAAAGTAAGGAAAGTCCTAGCGCGGATTATCGAAGAGATCTTGAACATTTTTATGAATTCCATCACTTTTGTTCAGTTCACTACCCGGACGAACAGATTTGCTACTCAAAGAGTTTTGCCAATCTTCGTTTTTATTCTCTCCAGGATATGTTGAATGAAGTACTTGATAGCCTAACATTCCGCTAGTGACAGAATAAAATACAAAACGTTGGTTTACTAAATTGTTCAATTTATAGTATTGCCAAATAGAATATGGATAGGTTTCTCCATCGAAAGGTGCATCTTGTACCACATCTGGCGGTCCATATTGCAAATAAACTCTACCACGCTCTGTCGTGTATCCTTTAACTCCTCCATAACCAAATTTCTGATCTGCTATCTTCACTTGATATTTATAATCTTGCCAAGCCCGGTAAGGGTCTAAATCGTTTCTAACTTTCCAAAAGTTTAAAAAATAACGCTGCATAAAGTCAAGTTCTGCATATCTTAATTGGTTATCAGCCCAAACTTTTTCCGTTGCATTAGAAGTTGGTCGTAAGCATTTAATATACTCTGCTAATTGTTTAGTATCTCTAATAGAATCAACAAAACTTCCTTCAATACCTAGAGCTGAAAGGTCTTTTATTGCAGTATTTAATCGAAAGATGCTTGTTTCACTTTTAGCCAATATCTCATTTTTTTTATTCTTTACTAATGCTTGTACAATATAATCCCCTGTAGGAAGAGTTTCTAAATTGAAAGATTGTATGTAAGGAGTAACTTCTGCGGCTTTCATTCTTTTAATCGCTCTTAAATTTTCAACTACTTGCTGTGTAGCTTTATTCAACACAGAGATATCTAACAAATAGGCTTCATCAATGCCTAAACTCTTTTCAGCATTGTATATTTCTAGATAAGCAACTAATTCGTTTACTCCATTCTTCTCGTTAAAATTATGAGAAACGCTTGGTGTAATATCATAACCATTCTTAGAAAAATCATTTTTTTCTGTTGTTGGAGAAATCTGATTTCCAATTTGTAATTCAGAGATATTCAACTCTTTTGAAAGTGGGTCAATGCTTATAGGTTGATTGTTGATCTCTCCTTGAGTTTTTGCAACTAGGTCTTTTATGATAACTGAATATCGATATTCTCCTGCTGGAATACTCATCCTTTTTAGATTCATTAAATCTAGCTTCGCAGACTGTTCTTCGTATTCAGGACTATTTAGCTGAAATTTTTCAAAGGAAATAACTTTGTCTCCATCTTCTATAAGATAAGTAACCTCGATGTTTGATTGAAATAATAGATTCTCTTTTTGAGCATACAAAATGGACGCTCCATTTATAGAAAGATAAAATTCTATGTAAGAATTCTCATTTGGATTCTGGAATACGGCATAATCTACAACAAAATTAATATTTGCAAATAGGGTAGAAGTGGTTAAAACACTTACTAAAAGGCTAAATAACTTATTCATATTTCGAAATTACGAATACAAGACACGACTTAATCAAAAATCGTTTCAAAAAGTTTATAAAAAGTCGATTTAATTAAAAAGGCTTTGTTACTTTTGCGGCGGAGAAATGGCAGAGCGGTTGAATGCACCAGTCTTGAAAACTGGCATACTGAAAGGTATCGGGGGTTCGAATCCCTCTTTCTCCGCCAAGAAAATC
>JAESST010000353.1 GCA_016763995.1 Flavobacteriales bacterium
AAAGACAATTCTTTCTTAAGCCTTGATTTAATTCATCGCTTTCAGCGAAAATGGACAAACATGTTAGACTCGAATAAGATATTAATCAGCACAATAAGAAAAGGGAGTCTTCGAGTTCCTGAACCGAGGTTTGATTTAGGATATACCTTGTTGTTTTATTTTCTAAATGGGGTTTCTATCCCTCAAAAATACCAGGATTATTTCCTCTCATTTGAAATGGAACAGAAGCGAAAGATGAAAATATTCATTCAGCAAGAATATGCATTAGAAGCAAAATCATTAGAAGGACTGTTTCAATATACAGAAGCTAGTAAGAAAAAAATAGAAAAGGTGTTAAAATTACGAGCTCAGAATAATGGAATTAAACTGCTTTTTAATTTGTGTAACTATTTGAAAGATACATTTGTAGAGCTAAGAAAACGACGAGGGTTTATAGTGACTTTTAGTGGAGTAGATGGGGCAGGAAAGTCGAGTACAATAAATAGAATAGTAGAAAAAGTTTCGAAACAGTATAGAAGAAAAGTGATCGTTCTACGCCATCGTCCATCAATACTGCCCATTTTGAGTGCGCTTATCGTAGGAAAAGAAAAGGCGCGAGAAAACTCAATGAGTCGCTTACCAAGAAGCGGGAAGAATAAGAGTATAATTGGCTCCATGTTCCGCTTTGTATACTATTATTTAGACTATGTAATTGGGCAGCATTATGTGTATTTCAAATACATCTTAAGGGGGCATATTGTATTGTATGACCGGTATTATTTTGATTTTATAAATGATTCTAAACGTTCCAACATTATTTTACCGAAGTGGTTTACCAAGGCCCTATATGTGCTGATTTCAAAGCCCAAGTTGAACATATTTCTATATGCTTCACCTGATGTTATTCGGAGCAGAAAAAAGGAATTAGATCGATCTACTATTAAAAGCCTTACGGCTGATTATCGAAACTTATTTGATAGCTACAGTAAAAAATACAAGGAGTCGAAATACATTCAAATTGAGAATGTAAACCGGAACAGAACCGATAAAATAATTATGGCAGAAATGTTAGATGCTGCCTAATCGGATAGTTGTAAAAGAAAATCAGTTAAAATATAAAGAGATGAAAAAGATAATAGAAAAATTAGTTCAGAGTAGAAATCCAAAATTCCGCTTTGATGAATCAGTAACTGGAACTGTGATTTTATCGCTGATTTGGGAGAAATCCTTTTGCATGCTTAGGGGATTTAGATTGTTGCTTTGGGGAAAGAAACCAAACAATTTATTGTTAGGTAGAGGTGTTCGCTTCTTTAATCTGTCAAACATATCGTTGGGGCGTTGGGTAAAGTTAGATGACCATGTTTATTTAAGTGCTTTAGGAAAAAGACCGTTAACTCTTGGAGATAACGTTGGAATAGGAGCTTATAGTCGATTGATTATATCCACTTCATTCAACAACATTGGCAATTACATTACCATTGGGAATAATGTTGGAATAGGGGAGTATGCTTATCTCGGAGGTGGAGGTGGATTAGAGATTGGCGATGATTGTATTGTTGGTCAGTATTTGAGTTGTCATCCTGAAAATCATAATTATATGAACCCAGACTTTTTGATAAGAAATCAGGGAGTGAGCCGACAGGGGATTAAGATTGGAAAAAACTGTTGGATCGGTTCTAAAGTAACAGTTTTAGACGGAGTGGAAATAGGGGATAACTGTGTTGTTGCTGCCGGGTCGGTAGTGACAAAAAGTATGCGCTCTAATTCAGTCATTGGAGGAGTGCCTGCAAGAGTGATTAAAAGCATAGGCCTTCTCAAGAAAAATATTGCATAAAATAGATAGATCATGAAAACAATTTTAGCCTCGGTATATGCTTTAAATCCGCAAAAAGGTTCGGAAGATGGAATGGGATGGAATTTCGTTTGCCAGATTGCACGGTACAATAAAGTAGTTGCTGTTACAAGAGAAAACAATCGTCAACAGATTGAAGAATACATGTTAGCGCATCCACAAGAAAAGTATCAAAATATGAGTTTCTTATATTATGACTTGCCTTATTATTTGAGGTTTTGGAAAAAAGGAAGCAGAGGAGCTATGGTTTATTATTACTTATGGCAGCTTTTTTTGCCCATTTTTATTCTAGGTCAAAGGTTAAGTTTTGATCTGGTACATAATTTAAACTTCCACAACGATTGGACCCCTTCTATGTTGTGGGTGTTAGGAAAGCCAATGATTTGGGGCCCGGTTGGGCATCACCCTTTAATTCCTAAAAACTATTTGTTGCCTATTTATGGTCTAAATGCTTATTTAAAAGATAGAGTAACTTGGATAATGAAACAGCTCTTTTGGAAGTTAGATCCATTTTTAAAATTAACAAAATACAAAGCGAAGTACATCTTTGCAATGAATGGAGCAGTTCAGAATAGACTGAAAGTAAACGAAGAAAAGGTTAGCATCATGCCCTCTGTGGCTTCTGAAGATGTTTCAATCTTATCTATCGCCAAACAGAATTTTAATGTCTTGGCTATTGGAAGGTTTGTGCCCTTAAAAGGCTTTGATGTAAGTATTCGGTCTTTTGCGAAGTTTTATCATAATAAAGAGGTGAAAGCTAATAAGATGAGTCGATTGATTTTGGTTGGGAAAGGAGAGCAGAAACAGTTCCTAATGAATCTTTGTGAAGAGTTGAAGGTGGCCCAGGCGGTTACTTTTATCGATTGGATTGAGCGAGCCGAGTTGCAGAATATTTATAGAAATGCAAGTGTGTTTTTATTTCCCTCTCATGAGGGTGCAGGTATGGTGGTTGCTGAAGCGCTGTCTTATGGCTTGCCTGTTTTGTGTTTTGATAATCCTGGTCCTGGAGAGTTTGTAAACAACAGTTGTGGAAGAACGGTATTGTATGGAGATTATGATCGAAGCACAGGCGAGTTTGCTCAACATTTGGTTGAGCTAAGTAAGAATTCCACTTTACTTAGAAAATTGTCGATTGGCGCGAGAGCACATTTTGAGAAAAAATTTACCTGGAAGCTAAGAGGGGAGCAGTTGAGAGAGCAATACAGTAGAATTGCCTCCTTATCTAAATCAAAAGAAGTGCTAGAACAAAAAAGAGAAGTTA
>JAESST010000354.1 GCA_016763995.1 Flavobacteriales bacterium
ATAGCTCGCTATTGTAAGTAAATTTTAAGAAAAAGATTGCTGTTTAGCTACGGAACTATGAAAACTTTCACAGAAATAGCAATTTACTGCGTTGAATCTTTAGAATATAGCCTGCTATATCTCTAAAAATCCGTCTTGTATATTGCCGCTTCTGAAAATCTGAATTTCTAAATAATAATCGAACTCAGGTTATTAATTTAGCTCATCATGCAAGTAAAAATACTTCAGCAATATAAAAAGTGGAAACCACTTAAAAACTCAGTTATAAAAGACAATAACTTGTCAGAAATAATTCATGAGTCGGGTTATAAAGTGCTTCCTTTTTTGAATGAAGATTCTCTGACCGCCTTGAAGCAAATTTTTGAGGAGGAGCATGATTTTAAGGTAGAAGATGGAGGTATGTTTTACAGTCTCTATTCTAGAGATAAAGCCTATCGGAAAAGAATTCATGAACGCATTAAAGAGGTGCTATTACCCTCTTTAGAAGAGCACTTTGTCGACTATAAAAATGTGATTAACACTTTTGTTGTTAAGTTGCCCGGAGAAAAGAGTGAGTTCTATGTACATCAAGATACAACTGGTTTAGATGAGTTCAATTATTCGCCTTTGAGCATTTGGATTCCTTTGGATGACATAACTCCTAAAAATGGAGCCCTGACTGTTATTGAGAAATCACATTGGTTTTTCTCTCCTTATCGAGGTGTTTCATTTTCATTTCCTTTTAAGAATATAAGCGATTCCATTAAGAAGTATTTAAAGCCGGTATACATGAAAGCCGGTGAAGCGCTTTTTTTTGACAATCGATTGGTCCATAATTCTTTGGCGAATACTTCTGATCAGCCAAGAATTGCAATTGTTTGTGGTATTTTCCCCAAAGAAGCAAAGTTTAGGTCTTGTTTTCAAGATCAAACAGAAGCAAACAAGCCCATAGAGGTATTTGAACACGAGGAAAATTATTTACTGGAGTATCCTCATTTCTTTTACAACTGCACGGAACGTCCTGTCTCAGGTAAACTGGTTGAAAAGGTGGAAGATTCTTTTCCTAGTATGAATACAGAAGAGTTCGAACAGTTGTGCACAATTAATCAGCTGACAGAATGGAATAAAGTTGATTCTGTAGACCCTACAACAGTAAATTGTCAGTTGATTGCAGAACCTGACGGAATTAATATTTTTGAAGAAGAAAAAGAAACTTCTCGTGGATTGATTAGTTGGTTGAAGAGAAAGATAAGTTAAAGATCGTTGCAATATTATATCATTAAATAAGCCCAGTACAAAAATTGACTTCTTCATTACCATTAGCGAACTCAAAAGTAAATTTTGACTCTAGCCTCGAATTTGAACAAATTATGAGCTTTTTCAACAGTCTCAATTAGTCTAGAAAGTCAGGCAGGAGCTAGGTCTGAAGAATAAATAGAATAGAAAGAACTTAGGACCAAATGTGCAGCTGATTGCTTTTTTTTGATCTAGAAATAAAACTTCCCAATGTACACCTTGAAACAGAACCTTTAATAGGAGATACTTGATGCCAAATGTTACTGCCTTTAAAAAGGAGTAAGTCGCCAGCATTCAAGTTTAAATTACTGCCTTCAACTTGCTGCTGATCTTCTAAATCGATAATGCTTTTATCCGCTCTTTCGAGGATCATTTCATCTACTTTATTATTGGCTTCTTCCCATTTAACTGGAAATACTTTCAATTTTCCGCCTTCCATTGCGGGCCTTAAGCTTACAAAATAGCTCAGTTGATGGTGTATGTCCGAGATCTTCTCTAAAACTTTATAAAAGTTGGGAAAGTTTTCGTGAAAAAAACGGCCACAGTGAAGTTTTAGTTCTCCTGAATTTGGAGATAATTGCCTAAAAGTAGAGGGGTTGTATAGTTTAGAAGGATTGGCCTTATCCAAAGGAACATCTACTAAATCGAAAGAGGAAAGGCTAAGAAATAGAGTTTTGATTTTAGCGATATAATCAATGCCAAATTTGGACTCAAAAGAACTCCAGAAGCGTCCATTTTTAATTAATTCTTCTTGACTTTTAGCTTCATCATTTAAACTGGAGAAAGATTCAGGGAATGTGTGTATGCCTTCTCCCGTACAAAACTGTTCACTTAAGGGAATAGTCAGGTAATTGTCTAATAGCAACTTCACTTCTTCGTCTTGCAAGAAATTACGAATGATGATTCCGTCTATTTTTTCTTCAAAAATTTGATCAATTACATTTCCATGGATTTGAAGGTCCTCAGAATCGACGTCCAAAAAATTCAAAGAATCTCGTTTGGCTTTTGGATGAAAGAGGCGACTTAATTCCTTTAGCATGCTTCTCCTGATTTAATTTCCCAATGTAATCTTGGGCGCATGATCGAATTAATTTCTGCTCCAAAACTATTTAGAGCTTCATCATGAATTCTCAATTTGACTATTTTTTCGATGTGTTTCTCAAACTGACCGTTACGACTGATAATAATGCCCAGGTAATAAAATCCACTGTTCAACAAGTTTGCAGGAATAATACAAGTAATTGTTTGCTTACCAATGGCTGTTTTTGAGGCTACATAATCTTCTCGTAAGGCGTAAGAATCCAGAAATAAACGTAGATCGTTCATGTTGAGTAATTCATAAGCCACTTGAATAGAGTCTTCTGCAGATTGACTTTCAATTATTAGCTCAATCGATATCTCATTGCCTGATAACAGTCTTTGTTTTTCTTTTTTATTTTTCCAATCAATATTAAAATGGGTCAATTGAAAGGGGCCTATCTTTTCAACTGTTATGTCTTTTAAGTAGTCAATAGAGGCTTCTCTTGAGTTTTTGGAGGGACTATTTTTAGCCTCTATTCCTTCTAAATAGACTTCGATAACTTGCAAAGGTTTGGCGATTAATTCAAGCTTTCCTTTTGATAATAAAATACAACGGTCACAAAACTCAATAATGTTCTCCATACTATGGCTTACCAAGATAATGGCTACTCCTGAGTTTTTTAAATCTCTGATTTTTTGATAACACTTTCTTCTAAAGGAAGCGTCGCCCACAGCAATGACTTCATCCAATAATAAAATATCGATTTTGGAATAAAAAGCTACTGCAAAAGCAAGTCGTAAATACATCCCACTTGAGAAATGCTTTACAGGCATTTCCATAAACTCTTCTAACTCACTAAAATCAACAATGCTATCGTATAAAACATCTATTTCACTTTTCGATTGCCTCAAGAGGCTTGCGCTTAAGTAGACATTTTCTTTTCCAGAAAGGTCTGGGTGAAAGCCTGTTCCTATTTCTATAATAGAAGTTAGTGTGCCTTCATATTCTGCCTTTCCTGAGCTAGGCTGTGTAATTTGACTCAATACCTTAAGCAATGTGCTTTTTCCTGCGCCATTTCTTCCAATAACGCCTAAAATCTCCCCCTTGTATAGCTCAAAAGAAAGCTGATCTAAAGCAGTAATGATTTCAACATCATTTTTTGATATTGTTTACTGAGTTCATTTACGGAAAGGGCTATTTCTCTATTCAATATCTCTATGCTGTATCTCTTTTTTAACGCGTCTTCAACACTCAAAAAGGGTGTAATTTCACACCACCCAAATATCAACAAAAGGGATGATAAAAAACGAATTTGATTCGACTAAAAGATGATGGACTGGCTACCAGTTTTTAAGAATAAAGCACTCGACCAACAATTGAGGAAAGAAGGTATTGTAAAGTTCCAGCTTTCAAGTGCCGCTATGGTAATTGATGTCGAGAAGAAATTGAGTGAATTAGTTCCGAATTATGATACCAACATAGGAGAGCATTTTTATGGAAGTGTTTCCCTTCGAGAAAAGACTGTTAAGGAGAGAGTACACACAGAGTTGTCGCAACTTATTAGTCCATTTTTAGAATCTACTTTAAGCCATCATAAGCTACTAACTTATTTCTATTTGGTGAAAGTGCTAGGAGAGAAGTCTGTTTTAAACTTACATCAGGATTGGACGATTGTAGACGAACAAAAATTTAGAGGTTACAACTTATGGATCCCTTTGGTGGATAGTACGGTTGAAAATGGGACCTTGTATGCGTTAAAAGGGAGTCAAAATTTCCCATTGAATGTGAGGGGCGCAAATATTCATCCTAAATTCGTTGAACATTTTGATCTAGCAAAACAATTCATGCAGCCTATAGATGTAAAATTGGGCGAAGCATTGTTGTTTGATAGTCGATTATTGCATTTTTCACCCCCTAATAGATCTAATAAAGCAAGAACTGCAGTGATTAATACTATTATTCCAATTACAGCACAAACCTTTAGTTTTCATGGAAACTGGGTAAAGGACAAGTTGGAAGTTGATCAGTACAAGGTTCCTGAAGATTTGTTCATTCATTACGATGATTTTGTTAATCAAAAAGATGCTCCTAATCCTAAAGGGGAGTTCGTTGGGAAGATTGATTATGGGAATGTAAATTCCGTTTCTACCGAGGAATTTCAAAGCTTGATAAAGAAGTTTATCATTAAAAAGAAATGGTATCAGGTATTTAAATGATTGATAGTTGAGGTTGTTTTAGAGCTTAGAAACGAAGTAACCTTTTATTAATTGAAATGTGTGTATTGTGTTTTAATAGTAAAACAACTAGGTCTTATTTTTAAGACATGGTTTTGTATGTCTAGATTTTTCTGTCTCAGCTAAGTAGTTTGTTTCTTTTTCATTAATAGAAAAAGAATGAGAGAAGACGTTTTTCTCTTGTTCTTTTGGTTTGAACCAAAATGAACCAAAAGTTCAAGGCTCTAAGCTTTTTGAAATTTCATTCGTCATTTAATCCAAGTGCGGCCGAGTGATTTCCTCGATTCCTCGGAACTTCTCGGTCTTTCTAGGTTTAAACTTAGAACTCTTTTCCAAAAACCTTAAGGCCATCTTCCAATGAATAAAACGTTTCTCGATGGATAGGTATTGGGTAACAAGGCAAAAATACAGCATGTTAGATACAGCTTCATTCGATTATGGTATTTAATTTCCAATCATTTATTCCCATCAAGTTTAGTATTAGTATACCACTAATTCGGTATAATAGGATATTGGCTTTGTTTAATAATTCTGCATTTACGTTGTTCATACTGCCATGCGTTATATTATCTCTTAATTCCTTCAGTTCTTTAATACTTATTGGAAAATCTTTAGGATCTAACATTTGACTTTCTAAAAATGATACCAACTGTTTTTTCATTGGCTTGTTTTGTAAAAGCGATTGAACGTTTTCCCAACGCTTTTTAAACTCATCATGTTCATCTATCTTAATTGTTTCTAAAAGCTTGGACAATGCTTCGTCTTGTTTAAATTTTCTTTGCTTTTTATTTAAAGTAGTGGTAAACTTTTCTTTTGGTCGTTGTTGCTTGTCACAAATTTCAATAATGTTATAACGAATTAAAAATGCAGAGTAATTGTCAACCAAGTGAGATTGATTGAAAAGTGTAATCGCTTTTGATAATAATCCGAAGTTTTTTAAAGTTTCTTTTTGCCAACTCGATTGAAGAAATTTGTTGAAATCCCAATGGATTCCAAAGCCCCATAGATTTCCTTTTGTATCAAGAAAGTTTTTCTGTTCTCTATTCTTTATAGTAATTGTACTTTCGGGTAAATGTATTCTACGAAATACGTATTCAATTTTTATGTGATGATAAAAAGAAGCTAACATCAATATGACATCACCATAAAAGATGGCTTCTTCTTCGGTAATTCCATTTTGGTATTTAAATTGAATTTTTGGTTCCTTGAATACTCTTGCATTTCTTTCTTGGCGGTTATCTTTTGGGACAAAATTATACTCAGGTCGAAATGAAGATTTTGCAAGTTTGTAAAATTTGGTAGAATCATTCATTCTCCCAATTTCAAATTTGCCGTCATTTTTTAAAAAAGATTTTTGCGATAGGTATGAATAAAAAGGCTCTACAACTCTGAAGCCTTTATCATCTAAATAGAATTCGGCTGTGTTGTTTTCGTATTCAACCGGATTCCAATAAAATTTTACTGAGTCAATCTTTACGTTAATATACTTTAATCCATTTTGGTAAAAATTAGAACTATTTGAAGAGCCAAGTAATTTCGACTTTGAAAGATCAATTTTTTGTAAGCGTTCGTTTGTGAAATGGTCTGCTAATTCTACTTTCAAAAGTGATCCAAATTTACTCCAATCAATTTTACTCAACCAAGTCATTAATTTATCTCCAAAATACGTTTGATCATCAAAGAAAATCTTTAATTCAATAGAGTTCTTCTTAGTGTAAAGATGAGCTTGATGTGTCTGTTGGACTTCTTTCTTCCCTTCGATGTAATAAGGCTTAAAATCTACATTTGGAAATTCAATATAGAGGCTATAGAATTTGCTCATATGATTATCTGGGTTTTAATTGTACTTAACATAATTAACTACAATTCCTCCTGCTTCCGATTATGAACCTGCATATAATACAAATTCTGTAAAAAGTATCGACTATTACCATACTCAAGAGCATTCCAAGGCTTAAAGCATTTGAGCTCAAAAAAGTCAACTGGAAAAATGTATTCCTGTAAGTTTTCAATTTTGTTAATTCCTGTTAGTTCTTGAAAGTCATTGGAAATGCTCAAGTTTTCAAAATCCTCTAAAGGGAGATCTATCGTCTTAACAGAAGATAGAATAAAACCTTTCTTTCGAATCGATTTTAGAGTAGCATACAAGTCTGCCACATTGTAACGGTAAGCTTGGTTGATGTTTTGAATTTCTTTGTTAATGTCGTTTTCCAAAGAGGGGATCGCGGCCTCTTTTACAAATAAGTCTTTTATATAAAGCGTGCCTCCAGGTTTTAACATTCCCCAAGCAGAGTTGATTACCTCTTCATGGTTTTGGGCATGACCAAAGGATTCTAAGAAGTAAACGGCATCAAAACTATCTGACTCATAATACTCTTGTAATTGATGATAGTCGCCATGAGTTACTTTGATTTGTCCAGATAAGCTTTCATCTTCTATGTATTTTCTTGATTTTTCTACCTGATCTTTAGAAATGGTGATGGCTTCAACTTGCACTCCAGCTTTTTTAGCAAAATAGCGTGCAGGACCACATACACCACAGCCAGCATCTAAAACTCGTTGCCCTTTTTCAAAACCAATGCTCTCAATTTGATAATCTAATAATTGATCAATTTGAGTGGTTCGGAAGGCTTGAATGACTTCTCCATAAACCTTTAAGAAATTATTAGTTTGTTCATTGTAAAATTGACCAACTTGGTTAGGAGCAAAGCTTTTGGGTGCTTGAACTGATTCTTTTGAAGAATGATCAGCAGCTTTCTTTTTCCTCAAAAGATAAAACAAGAATAGACTTAAAGCAATAAAGAAAAGAAGAAATACAGCTGTTAGATTCATGATTTAGAACTCTTGTTTTTAAAACGATTAAACAAAGAACTAAAGAAACTCTGTTTTAACTCTTCTTTGACTTGTATTTCTTTTCCAAGATAGATTTGTTCAAATTCTGTTTCATCTAGAGAGCCTATCTTAAATGGAAAACGCTGATGTAAGGAAAGGGTTTTATGTCCGTTTTCTCGGTCATTTTCAAAAAAGAAGTTAGGATGAGAATTGTATTCTTCTATATCTGCTCCATTTTGATGGTAGTACTTCATATCTGCTCCGTCAGCAATAATTCCCATTACAATGGCCAAGCGGATCTCTTTTGATTGATTAACAGGGGAGGAGTGCCACAAGGCATGATCGTAGATTAAAGCCTCGCCAGCTTTCATGTTAACTGAAAACATGTGATCTTCTACCGTTCTTGAAATGTGATGTAAGCTAGGAGAAATGTTAGGTCCTCTGTAGGTCTTTTCTTTTAAATGGCTGCGCTCTAATATTCTCATAGCCCCATTGAAATCATTGACATCGCATAAGGGGATCCATAAGTTATAGGAACGTGCTTTTTCTTCATCTACAATATTCCAATCCTGATGCAAGGGAAGTATTCCTTTTTCTCCTGGAGCTTTTGAAATAAAAGCTCCACCTAATACTTGGATGTTGGAAAAAAGACCTTCTAGTTTTGGCGCAATGATTTTATAAATTTGATTGCTAATTTGTTTTCTTAATGTTTTGTCTTCGAGATGTGTTGTTGCATAAAACCCTTGAGGGTCTTGAGGGTGATGTTGAAAAAATAGTTCTCTCAAAGCCGTAATTTCTTCCGATGATAACAAGGGAAAGAACACGCTTCCTTCCTGATATAAAAAGCTAGAGTATTCTTCTTGATGAAACTGTAGTTTGATCATGGATGATTTATCTATTAAAAATACGTTGAAAGAAACTCTTTTTCTGTACCTCTTGAGCAATTCCAAGATAGCGGTCTATTTCCTGTGAGTCGACAGTAGGAATAGCATAAGCTGTTAGTCCTGTACTTTTACCCAATTGTGGTTTTTCGAAAATGGATTGATGAAAGATTTCAAATTTTAAAAGAAAATTATCTTCTTGTTCAAATAATTCTAAGCCATCAGCTTTTTCTTTGTCCCAATAATAAAGTCCAAGTGTTGCAGCTTTACTGACAACTCCCACCGTAATTGCAGGTCGGATTTGTTCAGAAAGATTAGGTTTTGAGTAATGAATTAGGGCTTGGTTTAAAACAACAACTTCTCCAAGTTGTGTGTTAATTGGGCTGAGGTGCTGTTTAATTTTTTCTTGTTGTCCTTCAAATGGAAAAGGAAGGGTAGGGGCACGTTTTGAATTGAGCCATTTATGACTTCCCTTCATCACTTCTAGAGTCCCATTTTTTTCATCAGTTTCAATAAGTGGAATCCATACGTTTAGGGCATAGAATTGAGATTCATCTACAATGGTCCAATCTTGATGCATGGGCATTTCACTCTTAGGACCTTTTCCTTTAATAAGAAAAGCTGACCCAATTGGACGATAGTCTGAGAAATATTCGTCAAATCGAGAACTTATTAACGCTATGATTTGATTGCTGATTTTTTGTTTGAGTTCAAAATCATTTAGATAGCTAGACGAAAAGAAGTACTCTGAATTGTCAGGAAAATGCTGACTGCACAATAATGCAAGTTTTGCTATCGTTTCGGTGTCGAATAATTTTAGCTTGATAAAGCCATCTTTATCAAACTGCTTTTGGTGCTCAGTATTTTGAAAAATGGCTTTCTTCATGACGCTTTGTTTGAGAAAATTCGTTGGAACCAAGATTTCTTTTTGTTGGCTGTTTCTTTTAAAACGTTTGTTTTCTTATTGAGCATTTCTGCCGTTAATTTGGGAAAGTCATAAGGAAATAGGCCCAAGCTTTTTCCAATGTTTGGCTGATTGAAGATGTTATGTCCAAAATTTTCGAATTGCTCTAAGAAGTTGTCTTCTTGCTCAAATATTTCAACCTGATTTCCATAATTATCTTTATCCCAATAACAGATTTTAATTTTTGCATCCCGATGGGCAACAAAAGTATTGATTACTGGTCTTTCCTCTCGAGAAAGGTTGGGAGGGGAGTAATGAATAATACTTTGATCAAAGATGATGGCTTCTCCCGCTTTGAGTTGACACGATTTCATTAAGGGCTTAATCTCATCTACTACATTATCATAAATGTCTGGCAAAGAAGAGCCTCGATAAGTTTCAAAAAAACGATGACTTTGGGGCAATACCTCAATGGCTCCGTTTTCACTAGTTAAATCTACCAAAGGACACCAAATGTTGATTCCTGAGAACTTTTTTTCATCCACCAAAGTCATGTCTTGGTGCATAATTAATTCACTTTTTGGCCCGGGAGCTTTTACAATGTAACTTGAAAATAGAATTTTGTAATGTTCAAAAAGGTCTTCAATTTGTTTGCTGCAAATTTCTCGAATGGACTGATTTACCTTCTCACGATGATGGACATCATTGGCAAAAGTAGTGGTAAAGAAACCTTCAACTCCATTGGGGTATAAACTACTGTAGAGCGCTAGTAATTCATGAATTTGTGTTTCACTGATAAAGGGAACTACAACGTAACCTTCTCTATGAAAAGTTTCTTGCAATTCAGCATCCTTAAATATCCCTATTTTATTAGAAAAATCAATCATATGTACCTTTCTTCGTTGTAAGGATCAACTTTAATATTAACAGCCACATTCTCCATAAATATCCTTTTCTAACACCAATTCCCCTTTAAACTTTAGCAATAACTTTCCTGACTGTTGCCAAGTTTCATCTATTTGTGATACCTGTTGGGTTTCTAATCTTAATTCGTAATTCATGTGTTTCCATATCGCTACTTCGTTTTTCTCTGATATGTTTTCAGTAGTTACACGTTCGAATTTGCTTATTGTTTTATTAATCATCACAAAGGCTATATTCTCATAGTTGTCGATGTAGAGATAATTATTTCTCTTAAATTCCTTTTCAGAACTTGAATAATAGCAAGAGCAACCATCAATTTCAGATGGAATATTTTCAATTGAACCAAGCTGTATTTTCTCTCTTTTATATCGGAGTGTATTCCCTCTTGGTAAGTAACTCAGTTGTAAAAAATCATTATTCCATTCTAAAATAGAATATTCCATAGCCTCAGAGTCATTGTTTGTTAAACTTAACTGTTGAACTTTAGAATCGACATCCGTTGTAATTTTATAATCGTAAATGCTAAGTTCATCTCCTTTATAGAAAAGAATCCACTTGTTATTCTTGATTTCAATTCCTGAATTATAGTCGTCTTCACTAATCCACCGTCCTTCTTTGACAAAGGTATTTTTATCTGACAATTGCTTGATATGGCTTTTGCATTCAGAAATAAAAGCATCTACTATTCTTGACTTATTTTCTAACTCTTCTGTAATGTCGATATTAGGCAAGGTGCTCATGCTCATTTTCTTGATTTCTTTAACAGTCTTTTCTTTCTTCAGAGCTCTAATCAATTCACCGTTATTGATATAAAACCTACCCTCATCTATCGTAAATGGGCCATTCACAGAAGCTTCGCTGAATAGTTCTTTATAAACGAAAAATATCACCCCATCTTTTAAGTAATAAGAAGTAGTTAAAGCCCCATGTTCAGATGTTTGACTCCTCACAATTTTTACGGGATTGTTTTCTTGATAATAGCCTTTCAATTCTACCGAGGCTCCTGATTCCTCTTCTATTAATCCTTTGCTGACAAGTGAAGGTAACTTGGACTCTATGGATTGAAAATTTGTTTTTATTTCACGAATCAAATCATCTACATTAAATTCTTGAAGTTCAGTGTCGCTTTCTTCTTTTGTCAAAATCACTTCCTCAGAGGGGGCAAGTGATTTAACTGTTTTTTTAACTTCTACCCCACATGAATAAATACCAATTACAGTTAAGGTGAATAAGAAGATTTTAGCAATTATGACTTTGTTCATTTTGGATTTATTGAATTATTTATGGTCAATCGCTTTTTAAAAGTGCTCCACCAAGACGAGGCTACATTTTCATCAAAACGTTGCTTCCCAAGTCTCTTCTCAAACTCTTCTATAGTCAATGAGAAGGGTTGATATCTAAAGGAATTCACACGTTTTATTTGATCTGATGGTTTCTTCCAAGGGTTGAAACTCATATAGAAATCACGATCAGCTTCTAAGGTTTCCACTGTTTCTCTACTTTTTGAATGATCCATGTGAAAGTGGATGGATTTTTCTTCTTTGGGAATCAAAATCAATTGTATCGCCAAGCGAAGTCCTTCTGTTTGATTAGGAGAAGAATAATGTACAATGCTATCATCCAATATTACAGCTTCACCTGCCTTCGTTTCTATCGGTAGCATCCACTTGGAATCAATGATCTCTTGATTAATGTCTAAGAGCTCTGATCTTATCATTGGGCCTCTCACTTCACCGAAACGTTTATGACTCTTAGGAACGATTTCTAAGGTACCATTTTCTTTATTACTATCAACCAAGGGACACCAAATGGAAACAGATGTGCATTTGTGTTCATCTACAAAGGCCCAATTTTGATGTAGAGGGACTTCTCCTCCCTTTTCTTTTTTACGAATAAAGTTGGCAATGATGGGCTGATAGTTATCTAAAAACTCATCTGATTTATTTTTAAAGGCAGAGCTAATAATTTCAAAGACCTCTTGCTTGTAGGCAATGTTTTTATCGATAAAAGTAAAATCATAGGTGATTTCTTCTTTCGACTTAAATTTTTCGTCCTCAGGACCTAAGTGGCCTCCACTCTTATTCAGACTGTTGAAATAGGCCTGCTTCAATTGTTCAATTTCTTCACTATTTAGAAAAGGAACTTTGATGTAACCGACTTCTTGAAACTGTTCTTCTAGAAGGTCGTTTTTGAAGGTTCTTCTCATTCTTCTAAATTAGGCCTTCCTTTTAACCTCCACAGTATTTCTCTGATGATATTTAGAGGAGTATATTTTTGGAAAAAAGACCTAGGATCTTTGTATTCCGTTGAGTTTTGTTCTTCCTTTTTTTCTTCCATGATGGGTTTATCTTTTTGGGTTTCTAGTTTATCTCTGCTTGCTGAATAGTTGAAAAGTTTAGCCAAGCGTTCCATGAAGTCATGATTGTATTCAACACCATCTAATTGCTGAACAAGCTTTTCCATTGCTTCTTTTGTTAAGCTAGGAACCTCTCTTGATACAGATGTTATTTGTTTCAATTCACTTGGGAGTTCTCCTTTATCAAAGAGATCAGATAATCTTTTGTTGTTGTAATAGTTGAAGAAAGAAGGACTGACTTCGTATGCTTCTAACTGATTTTCTTTTTTCGGGTTTTGGTAGTAATGTCTTAAGCTAGCTTCTTGACTTGTAATACCTATACCAACAGCAACTCTTGCTTGGTCAGATAAATTGGGTGGTGAAGCATGAATTAATCGGTTATCAAATACCAATGCTTCTCCTGCTTTCATCTCAATCACCGTAGTGTAGGGAAATAGCGTAAAAATATGATCGGATAAGGGCGATTTAGACTGAGGAGAAGGGGAAGATCGAAAGTGCTTAAAAAGCCGATGACTCCCTTTAATGACTGCTAAAGCACCGTTATTTTCTGTTACATCTAACAAAGGAGTCCAAACTGTGGCTGAACAAAATTCATTTTCATCTACAAAAGTCCAATCCTGATGTGGGGGAACTATGTTCTGTTTTCCTGGTTCTTTAATGACATAGCTTGCTGTAAAGCTTTGGTAATCTTGAAAGAAAAGATCACTTTTAGGCAGGAGTGTTTCTTTAATTTTTTGAGATACCTCATTGACTAAGTCTTCATTCTGGTTGTCTAAGCTAATGTGAAATCCCGCTTCGATTTTATTATCAAATTTTTGATCTTGATAATATCGATTCAAAGAGTCAACAGATCCTTGTTCCAGTAATTGGATTTTGACAAAACCATCTTTTTCAAATTGTGCCTGTAATTTTTGATCTTTAAATAAAGCTTTCTCCATAACTATTTAAATAAAATCAGTCATTTTTCTTTCTACCTTTTTGAACTGATGTATTCCAAGAATCAGTAAGACAAAAATGATAATAAATGAGGAGCAATAAACCCATTGGAAGGGTAAATCGAATAAGATGGATCGAAACAAAGCAATTATTGTTGCTATCGGGTTGAGGTAGTAGAACCAATCTAAGTATTGATCAGGAATGATGGAGCTTGGATAAAACACAGGAGTTAACCATATTCCAGTATTGACAATATGCGGAATAAAGTGTTGTAAATCTCTGCGTTTGACTGAAAATGCGTTGAGCCATAAAGCAATACAGAAACCAACTAAGACCGTTAAAAAAATAGGTAGAATAAATAGTAATAGACGAGAAGAGAATTCTACCTCATAGAGAATCATAATGATTACCAAAAGGAACAAAGAGGTAAATGATTCTATTAAGGCAACAATGGTCTTGGCAAGAGGAAGAATTAACTTTGGAAAGTAGATTTTCTTCATTAAGTCTTGGGAAGAGATCAGTGAACTTCCTGCAGATTGAACAATATTGGTAAATAGATACCAAATAATCATTCCACTAAATGCAAAAACAGGGTAGGGAATGTTAGCGGTGTCTAACTGAATAAGCTGGTCGAAAAGAACGGTGAAAATGATTAAAACAACAATGGGTTGTAGTAACATCCATAATAAGCCAAGCTTAGTCTGAGCATATTTTCCCTTTAAATCTCTTTGGACAAAAGAGAGAACCAAGCCTCTATAACTATTAAGATGCTTGAAGTAATTCCCCATGGAAACTGGCTTATTTTCTATTATTGTTTTAGCCATTCTTTTTACGGAGTGTTTTTCGATGAATTTGACGTTTCCCCAATACCATTGGAGGGTGTTGTATAGTTACATTGCTTCTTACATAATCGTGTAGATCGAAATCGTAATTAATAAGTGTCGGGATACCAAACAAAAAGGGGTAAATCTTATTGATAAGTAAACTATCAAAAAAGAAAAAAGGGCCTAAAAACCAACGAATTAAATTCATTATGGGAAGAATTAATCGGATTTTGAAAGAAAGCACTTTCTTTTCTCTTCGAATAATTTTTTTTGCCTCTTCTAGATAAATGTGTAAAAAATCTTTTGAGCGTTGCTCGTCCTTTCGATGTCTAAAACCTGCTAGTTCAAATGTTGTCGTGTGTAATTTCTCAAACCTAAAAAAACGAGCCCACAGCTCCATGTCTCCCGCCAACTTGTAAGAAGTATCCAATTTCGCTCCGGCCTTTTCCCAGAGCTCTTTGCTCCAAAAACAAGACTCTTGTTGTATAAACTGAAAATCATTGGTGTAATAGCGATATTTTGACCACCTACACCAAGGAATCGTAATTCTGCCTACTAAGGCACCAAACTCTGTATATTCTCTTGCTTGTCCCATTAACCAATTTGTTTCTGGGAATTTGGTGAAAATATCTGCGACCACAAAGAAAGCTTTGGGCAGGTATTTGTCGTCAGAACTGATCCAAGCCATAATGTCTCCAGTGCATTTTTGAAAGCCTTTCTGAATGGCGAAGTACTGCCCTTCGTCTTTTGAGCTTTCCCAATAGCTAAAATGTGACTGGTATTTTTTGATGATATCTAAACTATTGTCAGTACTACCACCGTCAATTAAGATGTATTCCAAGTTCGGATAATCTTGATTGATAACCGATTCAATGGTTTCTTCAAGATAAGTTCCTCCATTATAATTAATGGTGACAATAGATATTTTGGGGTAGTTTTTCATGCCAAGAATCGGAAATCTAAAATACAAAATATTAAAGGGAAGCCTCTTCAAAATTTGGTCTTGAATGAATAGTTTTACAGAATAGAATTGTTGTTTTGAGAACCATCGCTCATATTGTTAATCCATTTATTGCCGCATCATCTTCAGATTTAAGTTGGGCTCAACCGATTACGTTTGAATCTATGCGGAGAGCAAGGAGAAAAGCAAGGGATTATGTTGATGTTAAATTATATTCAGCCCAGTTTAAAGAAGACCGATCGATAGTACCAGAAAGCTTTCTTAAAACAAATGATTTAGAACGGTCTGTGTTGGATTTAGAGACGTTCAAAACAAAATTGAAACTGCCAATTATAGGTGATATTCTAAATCGATTGTATCAAGAATCAGAGGCCGAATACCTGATTTATACCAATATAGATATAGGGTTGTATCCTGATTTTTACCTGAAGGTAAATCAATTTATTGATAGAGGCTACGATGCTTTTATCATTAATCGGAGAAGGTTAACAGATGAATTGAATCGAGTTGATGAATTAGAAAAGATCTATGGAGAAAAGGGGAGAAGTCATCCGGGCTTTGATTGTTTTGTTTTTCATCGAGATTTATTCCCTCACTTTCAGTTAGCAGACATTTGCATTGGGGTTCCTTTTATTGGAATTACTTTATCTCAAAACTTGTTTGCTGTGGCAAAGAACTTTCAGCTTTTCGAGGAAGAGAAATTAAGCTTCCACCTAGGGGAAGAGATTTTTGCAAAACGTGCCCCCAAAGAATATTTTAAGTACAATCAAAAACAATTTTGGAAGGCCATGAATTCAGAGTTGAAGAAAGAGTTAGACATTCGAAAATTTCCTTACTCTAAACAGAATTATTTTGTGCGATGGATCAAATGGGGGCTTCAGCCTAGTATTCCAATAAGATTAGCTATTAAATTGGAGTATAAGAGAATTTTTTCTGCTAAAAGTTAAATCTCGATTTTTCAGTATCACTCAACTCAAGAACTGTTTGGGATAAGATTAATCGATCAATTTTTGATTTCAAGACAGTTGTTTGTTCTTTGTAATTGGTAGCAGATACTAGTAATTCAAAATGAGAAGAGTGCTCTTTTTGAATTTGATAGCCTAGTTCTAAATTCATATTTAAGGTAGCCTGATTCGTTCGAAGTACTTTAGCGGAAAGTGTATTGAAATTGAAGCGATCAAAGGCGGTATCCATTAAGGCAAAAATGGCCAAGATGGGAAGCATGGTGTTTCGGTGCTTTTCCGAGCCAATAAAAATACCCGCTTCTCCTGATCGATTTTGCCAGTCGATTTTCTTGATGTTGATGACTCCTATTTTTTCCGATTTACTTTCAATCATTAAGTACAGGTCAGTTCGACCTAAAGATTGAAACCATGCCAGTTGCTGTATACTGCTGATGTATTCTTTATACAACATTTGTTCCTTGATGAACTTAGAATTCCTCCATTGCCGAACTAGTTCTAATTCTTCTTCGATCAAAGAACTTAATTGAACTCCATAACTGCGTATGATCATTAATGCTTGACTTTTATGGAGTAATTCGGCTTTTTAACCCTCGAAGAATAAATTCGATTGAGGTAGATTCCAAAGATGCTAATACTTCCGAGTAACAATCCGATGGTTCCAAAAATAGCAAACAAGATTATTTTTTCTTCTTGACCTAGACCTACTATTTGATAGAGATAGTAGGTGCCTAAAATACTTGCGCTTAAACCAAATAGAGCACATAAGAAAACAACAATTTTCAAAGGAATACTGGTGTAGTAGAAAATGAGTCTAAAGCTAATGGAAATTAAAGTCAAGAGAGAGTAACCTGACTTTCCTTCTTTTCTGCTGTTGTGTTCTACATCAACAAATTTGAAATTTAAAGTATACCAACTAATAACTTGATTGATAAATAAATGATCTTGCGAATGAAAACGTAGACGATCAGCAACATGTGTATCAATCAATCGAAAAGAAGAACCAACAGAGGAGCCTCCTTGGTTTTGGTTGAAAATTTGTTTGACAATTCTCGCTCCAATTCGTCTCAACCATGAAGTATTTTGATCTGGTTGTTTGCCATAAACTACATCCGCCTGATCGTTTTCTTGAGCTTCAATTAACTTTTTAATCTCCTTAGGCGGAGTTTGTAAATCATCATCTAGTGTGATAATTTTGCTTCCTATGGCTTCATCAATGCCACAGAGTGTGGCTCCGTTTTGGCCAAAATTCCTACTCAATCGTATGATTTTAATCAAGTCTGGATGATTCTTTTTTAAACGAAGCAGTTCTTCCCAACTATCATTGCTGCCATTATCTTCCACAAAGATGAGTTCGAAGGAATAGTTTAACTCATTCATTACTTCCTGAACACCTTTAAAGAGAGGTTCTAATGAACTCACACTTTTAAAGACAGGAACAATTATGGAAAAATTAATTTGTGTCACTTTATACTTCGATGATGTCTAAACAAACAATATCGGCAATATTAACAATAACGGAGCCGCAGGACAAACCTACTCCAAATCCAGATAGAATGTAGCGGTGCTGTTTTGTTTTCAGTTGTTTCGATAAATTATTTACTAAAGTGATTGGAGTGGTGGCGCAACTTGTATTTCCGAATTCTTGTAAAGAATAAGGTACTTGTTCTTTAGCTATTTTTAATTTCCTTCGAATAGCTTCGTTGAGCAATAGGTTGGCTTGATGAAAAACAAAATAATCAATGTCATTTATGTCAGTTTTAAATCGCTCTAAAAGTGAATTAATGTTTTGAGGTACTTCGCTTGCACCAAAGTAAAAAACATCGTGCCCTTTCATGCTGAGTGTGCCATTTTTAGCTTGAAAAATAGCCTTGTATTTCGATCCATCACTTTCAAGATTAAAGTAGAGTGGAGCTGCATTGATCGTATACTCTAAGGTCGTTGCTGAGCCTGCGTCAGAGAAGATAGGAACGGTGCTTTTATCTTCTTTATCTAATGTCTTTGTAATGGTATCACCAACCAATAGCAATCCTTTTGTTAAGGAACTAGCAGACATCATGCTCGAAATAACTGAAAGCCCATATACATAACCTGAACAACCTTGATTGATATCTAGAACTAAGCAGTTATTAGATAATCCTAATCTTGTTTGTAATTGAGTTGCATCTCCAGGTACTTTTTGACTCGGCGTTTGGCTTACAAAAATTAGAATTTCAATTTCGTTACGATTCCATTGTTGTTGATGTAACAATCGATCTGCAGCTTCATAACAGAGGTCAGCTGCACTTTGGCTTTTTGTTGCGAGTCTTCTAGTGTGTATTCCAGTTGTTTGTTTTAGTAAATCAATTTCCTCTGACTCAAAATCTTTTAAATCATCATTTCTTACTACTTGACTAGGAACAGTAGCGGAAAGTCCCGAAATTTTGATGTTTGGAATTTCAAGAAAAGCCATTAGTCTTTTTTCTTGTTTTGAACAAAGGCATGAATGGCTTCTAAATCCTTTAAGTTGGCCAATTCTTCATAGCTGATTAATACATCGTATTTTTCATCAATGG
>JAESST010000355.1 GCA_016763995.1 Flavobacteriales bacterium
GATAAAATCTGTACTTAATATTATTAATGCCCTTTCAGATAAATTCGATTTTACAGTTGTATCATCTAATAAGGATGCAGATGGAACTAGGCTAGATGTTGAGTTAAATTGTGAAGTTGTACGGAATAATTATTCTGTCTATTATCTTGATGAAAATGTTAATCGTGTAAAATTTTACGAAGAGTTGGTTGAAAGAAAAAAGCCACAAGTCGTCTATTATAACAGTATGTTTTCATATGCTTATACCATTAAACCACTTCTTTACTTTCAATCTAATACAACAGTTAAAAATATAATTGCTCCAAGAGGAATGTTAGGGGAGGGGGCGCTATCTATAAAGCCTTTTAAAAAGAAAGTATTTCTCTTGCTAGCAAGATTTTTTTTGGTTAAAAAAGTGATATGGTATACATCAACAGAAGAAGAAACTGCTGAAGTTAAGGCGGTGTTTGGAGAAAGGGCAAATACTTTTGTTGCTCAAAATATTTCGTCTGCCATAAAGAAAAGAGAAGTAAAGGAAAATTTCAAGAATATAGATGAATTGAAATTGGTGTTTATATCAAGAGTGTCTGAAAAGAAGAATTTGATCTACCTTCTTCAATTAATAGATTCGTTGAAGGAATTAGAAAATCTAAGTCTGGATATTTTTGGTCCTATTGAAGATAAAGGATATTGGAAAAAGTGTCTAGAATATATTAATCTGGACGATCGAATTTCATACAAAAGAGTCCTTTCTCCAAATGAAATCAACAGTACGCTAGTTAAGTATCATTTTTATGTGTTGCCAAGTTTTAATGAGAATTACGGACATTCAATAGTAGAAGCAATCAATATTGGTGTTCCAGTAATAATAAGTGATGAAACTCCTTGGAAGAACCTAGAGAAAGAAGAGGTTGGTTTTAGCTTAGAACTTGGACAAGATGAATTGTGGAAAGATAAGATAAGAGCCGCCTATTTTATGAGTCACGGTACTTATAAAGAATGGTCAATGTCATGTTATACTTTTGCTGATAAAACCTTTGTCAATAAATCAATAATTAATAAGAATATAGATTTATTTCTTTCGAAATGAAATGATAATTTAGCGGATTATCTGAAAAAGAAAAGAAATGTATATTTTAGGAATTAATGCTTATCATGGAGACTCTTCAGCTTGTATTTTAAAGGACGGAGTTGTTTTGGCAGCGACTGAAGAAGAGAGGTTTAGAAGAATAAAGCATTGGGCAGGTTTTCCTTCAGAAGCAATTAAATTTTGTCTTACTGAGGCAGGAATTTCTATTCAAGAAGTGGATCATGTGACGATTTCAAGAAACCCGTCCGCTAATATTCATAAGAAGATTATCCATTCAGTTAAGAATTTAGTGTCGATAAAAGCATTAAAAGATAGGTTGTCAAATACTAAGAAGATTGGGAATGTTAAATCTGAGCTTTGCAAAGTTTTTTCAATCGATGAAGATGACTTTAAAGCAGAGATTCACAATATTGAGCACCATAGAAGCCATTTAGCTAGTGCTTTTTTCGCTTCACCGTTTGAAGAGTCAGCTATCCTTTCAATAGATGGGTTTGGCGATTTTACATCAACAATGATTGCAAAAGGGAAAGGCAATCAAATAGAGGTTTTGGATGCTGTTATTTATCCACATTCTGCAGGAATATTTTATACTTCTCTTACACAATACTTAGGGTTTTCTCATTATGGTGATGAGTACAAAGTAATGGGTTTAGCACCCTACGGTGAACCAAAGTTTGTTGACGAATTAAGAAAAATAATCAAATTCACAGATAATGGATTATTTGAATTAGACACAAAATACTTTAAGCACGCAAAAGAAGGCGTTAGTATGAGTTGGGAAAATGGAGATCCAAGCATGGAATCTATCTTTTCTAATGAATTGGAGAAATTACTAGGCCCTGCAAGAAAAGGTGGAGATGAACTAACTCAAAAACATAAAGATATAGCAACTTCTGTTCAGCGAATAACTGAAGAATTGATTTTCCATATATTAAATCATTTACAGCAAAGAACAGGGCTAAAGAATGTTTGTATTGCAGGAGGCGTAGCTCAGAATTCTGTTGCCAATGGAAAGATTCTAGAGAATACAAGTTTTGAAGACATTTATATTCCGTCTGCAGGTCATGATGCAGGAACAGCGATGGGCTCTGCATTATGGTTATTTAACCACATTCAGAAGAATGATAGATTGCCTGCAGTGTATGATGCATATACAGGTTATAAAACCAATGATGCAGAAATTGAAGCTTGTTTAAAAGATAGGTCTGTTGAGTTCACAAAGTATTCAGATAAGGAGTTGATTGATACCGTTGCAAATGAATTATTAGACGGTTCAGTTGTTGGCTGGTTTCAAGGGAGAGCAGAGTTTGGTCCAAGGGCTTTAGGACACAGGTCCATACTTGTGGATCCAAGAAGGTCTGATGCGAAGGAGCTCCTTAATTCTAAAATAAAGAGGAGAGAAAGTTTTAGGCCTTTTGCTCCATCAATCTTAGAAGAATATGTTTCAGAGTATTTTGAAAAAATAGATAAAGTTCCATTTATGGAAAAAGTTTATCCGATTAAAAAAGAAAAGCATTCCGAAATCCCTGCCGTTACTCATGTGGATGGAACAGGACGATTACAAACTGTTGCAAAGGGAGATCGATACTATGATTTGATCTCTAAATTCCATGAGCAATCTGGTACCCCCATTTTATTGAATACTTCATTTAATGAAAATGAACCAATCGTAAATACTCCGGCAGAAGCATTAGATTGTTATTTGAGAACGCAAATGGATGTTTTGGTACTGGAAAACTATGTGATTAAAAGAAACTAAAGAGATTGAAGGTTTCACTGATTACTGTTTGTTATAACTCTTCAACTACGATAGAAGACACAATTAAATCCGTCTTGGCTCAGTCGTATTCTGATATAGAATATCTCATTATTGATGGAGACTCGAAAGACGATACATTAAAAATAGTCGAGAAGTATCAAGATAAGATATCGGTTGTAATTTCTGAAAAGGATAAAGGGATATATGATGCCATAAACAAGGGAATAAACCTTAGTACAGGAGATATTGTTGGAATTTTGAATGCGGATGACTTTTACATTGACGAAGCTGTTATAACAGATGTTGTGGAAAAGATGAATGAGAAAGAAGTAGATAGCCTATATTCAGATCTTTATTATGTAGATGCAATTAACACCAACAAGATAATACGTAATTGGAAGTCAGGGGAGTATAATAGGAAAAACTTTTTATTGGGATGGATGCCTCCTCACCCGACCTTTTTTGTTAAACGGGCTGTGTATAAAAAGTATGGAGTATTTAATTTGACTTTAAAGTCTGCTGCGGATTATGAGTTAATGCTACGGTTCTTATATAAGAACGAGATTACTTCATGTTATCTTCCACGCCCATTAGTAAGAATGCGGGTTGGTGGAGTTAGTAATGCATCGCTAAAAAATAGAATTAAAGCGAATATGGAAGATCGTAGAGCTTGGAAGTTAAATGAATTGAAGCCGAATCTATTTACATTAATTCTGAAACCGCTAAGGAAGCTAAAACAGTTCTTAACTTAAAAAGCCTGATAGACATCTATCAGGCTTTTTAAGTTAAGAACTCAATTCCAATCTGTATTAGAACTTAGTTCGTTTTCGTCTTCTATTAATAACACTATTATATCTTGCTTTGTGGAAAGAGTTTTTGTTAGAAATATTATAACTAATAGAAATAAGTCCTAACAGATAGCCATCATTTGTATCAGGATTACCTCTTATGCTTCCTGATCTAAACGCTTCTCGTGAAGGAAGTCCATTTTCACCTCTTGCATATGCCTCATCTGTCCTATTTGCAAACAAAATAGATTCTTCAAATGGTAATTCAGAATCAAATGCGTAGTCGGTACTGATATCATCTAAATAGTCAGTAAAGGTAAACCTGTAACCAAACTCAATTCCTAACTTAATTTTCTTGTTGAAAGTAAAGTTGGCTCCTGCACCAAAAGGAATAACAACTGTCATCTCATCATAGGCATTTTCAACACCTTCGGTCTGCAATGGTCTTAAATAATACCACTTGTCTTGGTATTGTGCATAAGGGTAATATAAAGCAATACCTGCCCCTGCAAAAGCATATGCTCCGAAATCAATTCGAGCGTTAGAAGCTCTGCTTAAATTATTAATAGTAAAAAAATAATATTCTCCCGTCAATGCAAGTTCTATAATATCTGTTCTGAAACTTAAATTTCTAGCAATTTGAGTTTTTATTTTCGAAGTGCTGTCTGATCCACCAATACGCGCATAATTAACAGATATTTTTGCTGCAATGTTTCTTGTAAAATTATATCTATAGAATCCCCCAAGACCAATATTTGTTTTAGCCAAATTCATATCCAATAACCAAGGTTTAGGAGCATCACCTCTACCCCCAACTTCACCAACGTAATTAGATCCACCTAGGCTGAATCCAAAATCCATGCTATATTGTGCTTGGGAGGTGAGTGTCAACAGAGTGAAAGAAACAAAAAGTAAAGTCAATCTTTTCATAACTACAAATATAATATAAAATTAACAGAAAGGAGGGCTAACCTTCTTTAAATAAATGTTGTACTTGCTTTAGTATTTAAAGTAATTTCGGATGTTTTATAAAAGAGTAATCGAATGGTTGAATTTCAAGAATTTGAATTGGAGAACGGGTTAAAAGTAATCTTTCATCAAGATAAATCGACGCCGATTGTTGCATTCAATGTTCTTTATGATGTAGGTGCTAGAGATGAGGATGAAGAGAAAACTGGCTTTGCTCATTTGTTTGAACATTTGATGTTTGGAGGTTCTGTTAATATTCCAAGTTTTGACGGACCTCTCCAAGCA
>JAESST010000356.1 GCA_016763995.1 Flavobacteriales bacterium
TACCATTTCCTTATCGTGCTTTAAGCAAAGCTCTTGAATCTCTTCCACTCTATTTAGAGACTGTTCAATACTCGCATTGGTGTTTCGTTGTTGAAAAGTTTCAGAAATGGAAAACGGGTACCCTAAGTATTGAATTTCATCAAATTTAACCGCATCTTCTGCACCCCTCTTGTTTGCAATTATAGCCAATAACTTCGAAGAAGTTTTAGACAAATCTAATTGAGCCAAGACATTTGCAGTGTCTTTTAATTGAGGAATTGCTTTAGGAGATACGAATGAGCCAAAATCGATGGTATCAAAACCAACTTTCAACAATTGGTTGATATAATCAACTTTCTGTTGCGTTGGAATAAAATCATGAATTCCCTGCATTGCATCTCTGGGACATTCAATAAGCTTTATTGGCGATGTATGACTCATAATTAATTACTTATAAAGATTTATAATAGCTCGCGATTCCTTTATTAATTTTCTTTACCATTGCTGGGCCTTCATAAATAAAACCGGTATAAACTTGTAGCAAATCTGCGCCCGCTTTTAGTTTTTCTATTGCATCTTCAGCCGTAAAAATTCCGCCCACTGCAACAATCGGGAATGCCTTATTCGATTTTGAACTCAAGTACTTAATTACTTCTGTAGACCTAGCCCTTACAGGCTTACCGCTCAAACCTCCTGCTCCAATTCCCTCTACTTCACTTGCATCCGTTTTTAACTTAGATCGATCGATAGTCGTATTCGTTGCAATTAAACCGTCAATCTTTGTCTCTTTCATAATGTCAATAATATCATCCAATTGCTCGTTGGTCAAATCCGGAGCAATTTTCAATAAAATTGGCTTTCGACTTAGTTTGAGATTATTCTCCTTTTGTAACGCATTTAGCAAATTCATTAAAGGCTCTTTTTCTTGCAAATCCCTCAAATTAGGAGTGTTTGGCGAACTTACATTTACTACAAAATAATCCACATGATCAAATAGCTTCTCGAAACAAATCAGATAATCATCCAGTGCGTTTTCATTTGGAGTTATTTTATTCTTCCCGATGTTTCCACCAATGATTTGATTTGGATTTCTCCCTTTCAGACGCTCTACTACCGCCTCAACACCTGAATTATTAAAGCCCATTCGATTAATTAAACCTTCATCCTGAGGTAATCTAAACAATCTTGGCTTAGGATTCCCATCTTGAGGCTTAGGAGTTACCGTACCTATTTCTATAAAACCAAAGCCCAGGCAAGCCAACTCTTCATAAAGCTTAGCATCCTTATCAAATCCCGCTGCTAAACCAATTGGATTTGGAAAATCTAATCCAAAAAACCTTTTTTTTAATGATTTATCTTGATAAGAAAAAAGCGACCTTGAAAGAGATTTTGATATCCCATTATTTAACAATAAATTTAGCCACCGAAATACCTTATAATGTATCTCCTCAGGGTCTTGTCTAAATAAATAAGGCTTAATGAATGTTTTGTACATCTTGTGTTTTAAAAGAGCCACAAAGGTAATGAGAATGTAACTTTATTCAAGCTAGCAGAACTAAAATTAAATGAACCGTCCTATACTTAAAGATTTTAAAGAAGTACTTGAAACCAACTTTGTAACTTTCTACTTAAATCAGCTTGGAGACACATTAATTTCCAAATTAAAAGAATCGACCCACATTACTATTGAGATTGCTAAAGAAACTATCGCAACTGTAAGTCCAATTAAAGATGCAGGCTCTAAGTATGCTATATTTGATTCTACAGCTACTTTTTTAAGCATATCAGATGAAGGTAAAAGGCACTTCAAAGAAAATATAAGTCCTCACAATACAAAGCTTGTTGCGATTGTAGTAAGTGAAGTTTCAACAAGAATGATTGCCAATTTTTAAGCACGCTTTGACAAACCCAAAGTTCCTACTAGAGTTTTTAATGATATAAATGACGCCCTATCTTGGATTGAAGAAAATAAGAATTATTTTTATTTAATGACGCTAAGCAAAAAAAACGAAGAACTAAATCAGTTCACATTAGTAGAGGAATTAGGCTTTGCAGAGATTTACCTTGATGATTCTAAGAAAGTCAGAATGATTAAATACCTAGACAATGTAGTAATTGACATAGAAAAGGCTAAGAAAGTAGTAGAAGTAATTTACCCTTTCATTGTAAACGGCGCCTTGTATGGCATGACAGATGCTACCGCCAAAAACATCAACATCACTCCAGATACCAGAAAACTCTATAGTAGTAATAAGAGCATGAATTCATCTATAATACATGTCGTGGTCTTAAAAGAGTTATACGTAAGAATTATAACAAAAATGTTCATCAGTTTTGATAAGCCAAGCGTTCCTACTAAAATATTTAATGATTTCCATAAAGCTTATGAGTACCTTCTCGCTTATGAGGTCAAATTTACAGCAGAACGAAACTCCTCAAATGTACCATCGGTATAAAAAATTAACACTTTAGCCACTTCTTTTGACACTTTCGACAAAATAGCTGGAGTTTCTTCTTTCACCCTTTCTACTTTTTCTCGTTTTACCGTTTCTTTTGAATGAGATTCTCCTTCTTCATTTTCGACATCTATTTCTTTAGAAGGCAATTTTGTCGTTCCATTTATTAACCAGTTAGAATCGATTTTTGGATATGCTAAAAGCACCTTTTGGATGAACTCTAAACTGGGTTTATTTCTACCAGAAAGCACATGCGAAACAGATGATGCTTGCACACCAATTTGTGCTGCAAAAGCAGAAGCTGTTAATTTATTTAGCTTCATAATATACCTAAATCGCTCAATCAAATCCATAAAACAACACATTTACATTTGTAACAACACTATGTGTTTACAAATGTAAAGTAATTTTCTCAATTCCTACGTTTACAAATGTAAACTTCTTAACATGCACGCAACAGAGATCGAATACAAGGTAACTTAACACTTTAAATAATCAACATAAATAACTGAAGCACTAAGAAATAAGAATCAAGACAACTTTGCGTGCTCGAGTGAATTTACAATTGTAATTTATCATCTATCTTATTAGAAATTTGGCATAAAAAAATAAGAGTTACAGTTGTAACTCCTATTCCATTTGTAATATCTACCTTCTATTTACCTTCAATCTACTTTGGTAGTCTTACACTTATTCCAACTGCATGAAAGTTCATCACAGTATTTAATCCCCAACCATAAGAGTAATCTAATTGAATGTTATTACTAATTAAATAAGTTATCCCAGCATCCATTTTATTATCCCAGTTTTTAAACTCAACATACTCTCCAAAAGATTCTAAAAACAACCCTACTCTATTACTTAATCCGACTCCATAAATTAATGTGTAAGTAAATTCTCCATCTGCATATTTCACAAGGCCTTCATCAGTAAAATCTAAGTCGTAATTATTATAACCAAAGTTGGCGCTGATATTTTTGTTTTCAGAAATGTCATGAGAAATATTCACTCTACTAAAAATTCCATAACGATCATTTGAAATTCCTTTAGAACCTGTTGGCAGGATTGCGTGTACAAGAACACCAACAATTGTCTTCTGATCGCTCTCCGAAATTTGATATTTCAAACCCACTTGCATATTTTCCGTTCCACTTAATCGATTAATTTCCTGATTCGTCAGATTATTCACTGTTTTATAACTAACCACTTCATTAACTAACCTTAGCTCTAATTTCTTCATCAAACCAATTCTAAACAAACTAGTAGGATAAGCATTTCTGTGAACAGATATATTCCTTGAGAACTGAGATCTTTCAAATAGGAGTCCTGTTTCTATTTGAATAATTCCAAGATCCACGGTATTCGGAGACACTGATTGAGTGGGACGGTCTGTACTAAGTGCATTCTCACCTATTGGAGTTTTTTGAGCCATTACACCAAAGGCAAACAGAGTAAAAGTAGTGAGTAATATTCTTTTCATATTAAATTTAGGCTAATCTAAAAATTTATTTAGATGATTATAATTATTTTTGTACAAAAATACAAAATGACTTCATTAACTGAAGAAAACTATTTAAAGGCAATTTATAATCTTAATTCTTCTAAAGGAACTAAGGCTTCAACAAATGCTATTGCTGCTAAAATGGAAACGAAAGCATCTTCAGTTACTGATATGATTAAACGATTAAACGAGAAAAACTTAATCGTTTATCAAAAGTATCAGCCCGTTTATTTAACTGAAGAAGGAAAAAAAGTAGCCATTTCAATTATTCGCAAACACCGCTTATGGGAATATTTCTTAGTTGAAAACTTGAAATTTGGATGGGATGAGGTGCATGATATTGCAGAACAACTAGAACACATTCAGTCAAAAGAGCTAACCAATCGATTAGACAAATTCTTAGATTTCCCCAGATACGACCCCCATGGAGACCCTATTCCAAATATGAACGGAGAATTCCCAAATCGTAAAAGAGAAAAATTATCTAACGCCAAGAAGGGAGACAACGTAATGGTTACGGGTGTAAAAGACGATTCAACTGAATTCTTGAACTATTTAAAGCAGCTGAAAATACAACTTGGTACAACTTTGTCTATTCATGCCACAAATGCTTTTGACCAATCTATTTCCATTCAAACGGAAGAAGGAATCCCCATTTCTATATCTGAAAAGGTATCTAATAACTTATTTATTAAATCTCTATCATGAAAAAGCTATTTATTTTTTTAAGTATCATTCTTTCGCTTGCCGCTTGTCGAATCGAAAAAAAATCTAGGAGCGAAGACATCAAAACAATCGTTTGCACCACGGGCATGCTTGGAGATGCTGTCAAAAATATTGTTGGAGATCAAATCAACGTAATTACTCTAATGGGACCGGGAGTAGATCCTCACCTTTACAAAGCAACTCAAGGCGACTTGAAAAGTTTAAGTAGCGCAGATGTTATTATTTACAATGGATTACACTTGGAAGGCAAAATGGGTGAGATCTTTGAGAAATTAGAACGACAAAAACATATCATTGTCGCTGCTGATGGAATCAAAGAAAGTGACTTGATCAATAATACAGACTTTCAAGGTGCACACGATCCTCATTTGTGGTTTGATGTCAAGCTCTGGTCACAGGTAGTTTCTCACATTGGCAGTACATTGGGACAACTTTCAGATTCTTCTAAATCTGAAATCCTTTCCAATACTCAGAAATATGTAGAGCAATTAACTGACTTTGATCATTCTGTGAGACAGGAATTAATGCAATTGGATTCTTCAAAAAGGGTCTTAATTACTGCACATGATGCTTTCGGTTATTTTGGAAAGGCTTATGAATTTCAAGTTAAAGGATTACAAGGAATCTCAACAACGTCGGAATATGGATTAAAAGATATTAGTGATCTTGTCAATTTCATTGTGGATAGAAAAATAAAAGCTGTATTTGTTGAAAGCTCTGTTTCTGAAAAGTCTCTTCAAGCGGTTGTAGAAGGCTGCACCGCAAAGGGTCATCCGGTTAAAATTGGAGGACAGCTATTTAGCGATGCTATGGGAGAAGAAAATTCACCCGAAGGAAACTACATTGGAATGGTAAAACACAACGTAAAGATAATTACTCAAGGACTTCAATAAACGATGAATGATATGGTGAGCATAGAAACGCACAATTTAACAGTATCCTATAACAGAAGGCCAGTTCTTTGGAATATCGATTTTGAGATTCCATCAGGAAATATTGTAGGAATAATTGGGCCGAACGGATCTGGGAAAACGACGCTTCTAAAAGCAATTATGGGGCTAGTCCCAACTAGTAGTGGATATGTTAAGATTTTTGATAAACCCTTAGATCAGGTTAGAGAAAGAATTAGCTACGTGCCTCAAAGAGAATCAGTGGACTGGGATTTTCCTGCCTCTGTAATGGACATAGTTTTAATGGGTAGGTACCGCAAAAGTAACCTCATGAAACGACTGACAAAAGCAGATAAAGACATTGCAGCTGAAGCCTTAGAAAAAGTCAACATGCTAGAATATAGCAATCGTCAAATTTCACAATTAAGTGGTGGTCAACAGCAACGGGTCTTTATCGCTCGTTCTTTGGCACAAGGAGCCGATTTATACATTATGGATGAACCCTTTGTAGGAGTTGACGCGGCAACAGAAGAAGCGATTCTAAACTTGCTTTCTGACATGAAAAAAGAGGGAAAAACAGTAGTGGTAGTTCATCATGACCTACAAACAGCTAAAGACTATTTTGATTGGATTGTTCTGTTAAATACAAGAATGGTTGCAGCTGGCCCAAAAGAAGAAATATTCAAAGAGAAATTACTTCAAGAAGCTTATGGGGGAAAACTCAATGTGTTAAGTAAAGTAGGTGATCTAATGAAAGAAAAAGCCTTCAACGTTAGAGAGAGGAACTAATTATCAATTTTTAATTACGAATGTCACAAATTCATTTTCTAAATTCAAAAATCATCAATTCCATCTATGAATAAAACTTTTCAATTTTTAAGTTTTTCTGATCCGAATGTACAATTTGTTGTAATTGGCACTATGATACTTGGAGCAACGGCAGCTTTAGTGGGATCATTCTCATTTCTTCGGAAGAGAGCCTTAGTTGGCGATGCTATTGCCCATTCAATCTTACCTGGAGTTTGTCTATCATTTATGGTCACAGGTAGCAAAAACCCCTTGTATTTGATTATTGGAGCATTCATTACTGGTTGGCTTTCCCTTATATTAATTGATGCCATTACAAGAACAACGAAATTAAAAAGCGATACTTCAATTGGTATTATATTAAGCGTATTCTTTGGTATTGGAATTCTACTCCTTACTTCTATTCAGCATTCAGGAAATGCTTCTCAAGCTGGCTTAGATAAGTTTTTGTTTGGAAAAGCAGCATCATTAACTAGAGATGATATCTATGTTTTTGGAAGCATTGCTATTGTGCTAGTCATACTTGTTTTAGTCTTTTACAAGGAGTTTAAACTTATTTCGTTTAACCCTGAGTATGCAAAAGTAATTGGGCTTCCTGTAAAGTTTCTAGAATTTCTATTAGCAACAATTACTGTATTGGCTGTAGCTGTTGGTATTCAAGCTGTCGGAGTTGTATTAATGGCAGCATTGCTCATCACTCCTGCTTCAGGTGCTCGTTTTTGGACCAATAGGTTGGGAACAATGATCTTAATATCTACTTTATTTGGTGCTATATCAGGATTTCTAGGCTCCTACATTAGTTATATCGCCCCTGCTATGCCAACGGGTCCTTGGATTGTAATGTGCCTTTCTCTATTAACTGTCGGGTCAATTTGGTTTGCTCCCAAAACAGGAATGCTTTCAAAATTTAGGGTACAAAGAGAAAATCAACGAAAAATATTAATTGAAAATGTATTAAAGCTTTTTTATCATTTAGGAGAACGACAAGGTCAGTTCAACTCAGAGAGAAGTTTTGAAGAATTACATGACAGTAGAGATTTAAAAGTAAATGAATTGGAAAAAGGTTTAAAATTACTTGAAAAGCAAAACTGGATTAGGGAAAAGGAAAGCAACTGGGTCATTACAAATAGTGGACTAACAGAGGCTAAAAGAGTCATTAAACTACACCGTTTGTGGGAGATGTATCTCAATCAACGATTAAAATTACAACCTGATCATGTTCACAACGATGCTGAGGCAATTGAACACATCATCACCCCTGAATTAGAAAAACAGCTTGAAAAAGAATTGGATTATCCTGAAAAAGATCCACACGAAAGCATCATACCTTACACAGAATAATGGAAGCTCTTTGGATTATAATCACCGGCTCCCTCATCGCAGTCTCGTGCGCTTTACTAGGGTCCTACCTTATACTTAGAAAAATGGCAATGGTTGGTGATGCTATCTCACATGCTGTTTTACCAGGAATAGTAATTGCCTACCTCTTATCTGGTAGTCGAGAAACATTACCGATGTTATTAGGCGCAGCAGTATTAGGAGTATTCACTACAGTTTTAATTGAATTATTCTATAAAAAAGCGCGACTTCAAATTGATGCCTCTATTGGAATCACCTTTACCTGGTTATTCGCCATTGGTATCATTTTAATCTCATTATTCGCTGGGCAAGTGGACCTAGATCAGGATTGCGTCTTATATGGTGAAATAGCCTACGTTCCTCTCGATTTGTGGATTACTGAAAGTGGTTTAAACATGGGCCCCAGAACCGTTTGGATTAGTGGAGCATTGCTCCTAGTTATTACTGCACTTTTAATTAAAGGCTATAAAGGGCTATACATTACCACATTTAATGAAGAATTCGCAAAAGCACTAGGCATTGGTGTTGCCTTCTGGCATTACTCTCTAATGGGTGCTGTATCCTTAACTACTGTTATTTCCTTCGAGTCAGTTGGTGCAATCTTAGTGGTTGCCTTTTTAATTGTTCCACCTGCAACAGCTTACCTAATAACCAATAGATTAAAAGTCATGCTAGTACTCTCTTCTTTTTTTGGTATTTTAAGTGCAATTGGAGGGTATTATTTAGCCGTGCTTATTAACGGATCAATTGCCGGGGCTATGGCAAGTGTAGCAGGCTTTTTCTTCCTTTTAGTTTGGGGAATTAACTCTATATTAAAGTTAAAAAACAAAAAA
>JAESST010000357.1 GCA_016763995.1 Flavobacteriales bacterium
AAACCTGTAACGGTTATTTAGGACTAGTCAAGAGCATAAACTGTTGTTTCTACTTCTGATATAGAAGTAGATAAGATCTACAAACTTCTTTTGCTATTAAACCAATTGTAGTTGATTTAGAATATCCTTTGTTTGGTGCCATTCTAATCTAGGCCCAAATTGAGTTACTACTTTAGAAGATGCCAGGGAGGCAAGCTTGCCTGCATCAGCAAAACTTCTTCCGTTCGTAATTCCATAAAGAAAAGCCCCTGCAAATAAATCCCCTGCTCCATTTGTATCTATTGCATTAACATTATAAGGTTCAATATCAATGAAGGTATCTCCATCATAAATCATTGCTCCATTCTTTCCTTGTGTGATTACAAATCTCTTTGCATCTTTCTTTAATGCTTCTCGAGCTTCTTGAAGATTGTCTGTACCAGTGTATAGCATAGCCTCTTCTTCATTGCAAAATAAAAGATCAATGCTCGCACCAACAACTGATTTCATTTGTTCTTTAAAATACTTCACCATAGATGGGTCAGAGAATGTCAATGCAGTTTTTACGCCATTTTCTTCGGCTAATTTCTTAGCATACTTCATCGCATCTTGACCATTCTCCGATGTTACAAGATAACCCTCAATATATAAGTATTCACTATCTTTAAGTGCAGCCTCTGTAATTTCAGATCTAGAGTATTCAGATGTAATACCTAAAAAAGTATTCATGGTTCTGGAAGCATCATCAGTTGTCATCACTAAGCATTTACCAGTAATACCCGATTCCAAATCATGGCCATCAAGATTCGAATCTACTCCACTCGATTTTAGGTCTTTTCGGTAGAAATTTCCCAATTCATCATTTGCCACCTTACAAGAATAGTAACTCGAGCCTCCAAATTGCGCCACTGCAATAATTGAATTCGCTGCTGAACCTCCACATTGCTTATTACTAGCACTCATATTTATGGCATCTGAAATCCTTGTTTGGTTCTCTTCATCCACTAGCGTCATAAGACCTTTTTCTATGTTATGATCAGTTAAGAATTGATTGTCAACTTCTGTTACAATATCTACTAAGGCATTGCCTATTCCAAACACATTATACTTTTTGCTCATTTCTTGATTATTTTACGGATTCAATATTTCCTTCGCTTTACTACTCCTAATTAAAAGCCTCTTTCCTCTATTATTAATTTGAAAGAATTAAAATTTTTCACAAAGATATTGTTTAATTCAAAACTTTAGGGTAATATTGCGTCCCGATTCTTAAAAAAGAAAAGGGATTTATAAAATTCCTCCTTAGCTCAGTTGGTTAGAGCATCTGACTGTTAATCAGAGGGTCCTTGGTTCGAGCCCAAGAGGAGGAGCAAAAAAGATCATACGAAAGTATGGTCTTTTTTTATGCGCAAAATTTTGGGCGAGAAGTTTAAACTGAGCTTTATCGAAGAAATGAGGTAAAAGTCGAAGTGAGCCCAAAAGGAGGAGCAAAATCCTGATAACGAAAGCTGTCAGGATTTTTTTATATCTTTTAAAAAAAATATCAGCCGGTTAGGAGAAGCAAATTTGAGCCTAATTTTAAACCATAATGTTTAACATTACCTCCTTCAATATGCTTTACTCTAATATCTAATTAATGAATCCATTTAAACTTTTCTTACTACCAATACTTATCATATCTACAATCACTTGCAGAGAAGAGGATCCAATTGAGATTCGAAATACGCAAGAGTTTAATAATTTCATAGATGAAGAAATGGAGATTCAGAAAATTCCTGCTATGTCAGTTCTAATTTTTAACAATGAAGAAATTAGGTACGAAAGGTGTGCCGGTAAATCAGACCTTGAAGAAGGTTTGTCTTTAGAAGAGGATCATCTTTTTTTATTAGCCTCTATCTCTAAAACAATAACTGCAGCAGCTCTCTTGCAATTATACGATAGAGATTCTTTTCAATTGGATGATGAGGTTAATAATTACCTTCCCTTTCAAGTTAAAATACCTAATCAACCAACTGATATTACCTTTAGAATGCTACTAACACATACTTCAGGAATTGCTGATGGGAGTGCCTTGGATAACCAATATTATTATGGGATAGATAGCCCGATTGGGTTAGGTTTCTTTTTGAAAAATTACCTTGAAATTGGAGGGCAATTTTATAATGCTTCTGAAAATTTTTACGACTTTCAACCTGGCACACAGCATGAATACTCTAATACAGGTAATGCTTTAATGGGTCTCCTAGTTGAAGAGATTTCAGGAAAGAATTTCAACCTCTTTTGTAAAGAAAATATCTTTATTCCTTTAGGTATGATGAATACCTACTGGAGACTAGATGAGATTAATCAGATCATAGTTAAACCTTATGATTTTGATGATAATGGAAACAATAAGGCAATTCAACATTATACCTTTACAGATTATCCGAATGGCGGCTTAAGATCAAATGCAAGAGATATGTTTCGCTTCCTAAGTGCGATATCTCAAGAGGGTGTTTACAGTGGTGTTAGAAACTTAAAAGCATCCACTGCAAAACAAATGGCAATGCCCCAAATTCCAAATTTGGATGATGAAGTCGGCTTACATCTATTTATAATGAATGCTCAGTATGGATTATGGGGGCACGATGGGGGTGAACAAGGAGTGACTACCATTATGGCCTACAATCCAACAACAATGATTGGAGCTCTCATCTTTACGAATCAAGGAGATGCGAGTTTAGAAACTATTTTAAGGGAAGCATATAAATTGGGATCAAGCTTATAAAAATTAAATTGAAAGAAAGAATTGCCATAGAAAAAATGTGATATGAAATTGAAAGTACATCTTCTATTTTGGGGAATAATAGTTGCATCAGTAGTAAGAGGACAGGAGATTAACATATCTGCGGGATATCAATATATTTATTCATCTGAATGGGATAAAGCAATTCAACGTTATAACTTTGCTCGTCCATTTATGGATAAGGCTCAACCATTGTTAATCCATGGTGGTTATATAGAAGCTGCTTACTTTTTTGCTTCTGATAGAAAATTTAATTCAGGAGTTAAGTCATCTTATGCTTTTACTAGAAGTTCTTCTAAAAACACAGATGAGATAGCAATTAACTTACAGCAATTTAATTTAGGGTATTCGCTTAAATATTCTTTTAATGGAAGATTGAAAGGATGTATGCTTGAGGCAGATATCACAGCTCTTTCTACGATATTAAACAAAAGGATAAATAATGAAATTGAATTGATTGACGAAGAAAAGAATAGGGCTTTTGGAATAGGGTTAAACTTTGGAATTACAACATTTTATAAAATTGAAATAGGAGATAAACGATTATTCTCTCCCTTTATTGGAGTTGGATATTCACCCTATTTAAGATCTCCCGAATCGGAATCTGTTTTAGATCAATCGATAAGTACTTCTGGAACAAAAGATATTCGAATAATAAATTGGAAGTTAGGAGTTAGGTATACATTCTTAAAAGCTAATTAAAAAGGTTCCTATCTAACTGTTAGATTGTTTATAAAATTCTTAAATCAGCTTGATATTTGATCAAAGTGCGTCAAAAACTCAACCAACTGACTCGAAGAAAGTCCACTAGTGGAAGTGAAAAAGATCATACAAAAGTATGGCCTTTTTTTATGCGCAA
>JAESST010000358.1 GCA_016763995.1 Flavobacteriales bacterium
ATGTCTCTTAACCAAAGAGAAAATATTCCCCCAACAGCAGCCATAGGTATTGCAACATAAATCATAACAGTCTGTTTCACTGATTTTAATGCAAAAAATATGAGCATAAAAATTAAACCCAGAGCAATTGGGACCACTATTTTTAAACGCTTCGTCGCTCTTTCTAAATTTTCGAAAGCTCCTCCGTATCGAATATAATAACCAGGAGGTAATTCTAATTGAGCACCAAGTTTCTCTTGAATTTCTGTGACGAGCGATTTAATGTCTCTTCCTCTTACATTGATGCCAACATAAGTCCTTCTGTTGGTATTGTCTCTACTGATCTGCATGGGCCCAGGCTTATAACTAATGTTAGCCAACTCTTTAAAAGGAATTTGAGATCCGTTAGGCAGGTTTATATAAAGGTTCTTTACGTCATTAATCTCTTGTCGAAACTCTTGACTTAAACGCACCACTAAATCAAATCGTTTTTCACCTTCATATACCAAACCTGCATTCCCTCCGGCAAAAGCTGCTTGCAGTGTTTGATTCAATTCAACAATTGAGAGTCCGTATTGTGCTAGCTTTTGTCTGTTGTATTCAACTGTTATTTGCGGTTGACCCTTGGTTGCCTCAACTTTCATATCAGCTACTCCATCGACTGTTGCTATAATTTTACCCATCTCTTCAGCTTTAGCTGCCAATACTTCCAAATCTTCTCCAAAAAGTTTAACGGCAATATCTTCTCGAACTCCCGTCAATAATTCATTGAAACGCATTTCTATCGGTTGTGTAAACTCAAAATTAATCCCTGGCACCAAGCTCACTTCTTTTTTGATTTTTTCAACCAGCTCTTCTTTGCTCATTGCAGAAACCCATTCAGATTGTGGTTTCAAGAGAATAAAACAATCGGCAATGTCCATCGGCATCGGATCAGTTGGCACGTCTGCTACACCAATTCGGCAAATAACATCTTTTACTTCAGGAAAGTTATCTAGTATAATTTGTTCTATCTTAGTAGTTGTCGCAACCGTTTCAGACAATGAGCTCCCAGGCTTTAGTATCGAATGAAAAGCAATATCCCCTTCATCCAATTGTGGAATAAATTCTCCACCGAGTTGTGAAAAGATGAAAGTAGAAACTCCGAGCAGTACAATCGCGGTGGTTAAAATCCATTTAGACTTTTTCATTGCACGACCCAATGCATTCAAATAGACGTTTTCTATTCTCTTCACAAAACGATCTCCCCATGAAGCTTTACGATCTTTGTTCACTTTTAGCGTCAATGCCACCATCATTGGAACGTAGGTAAGACACAATAACATTACTCCAATCATGGCAAACATAAAGGTGAGTGCCATAGGGCGAAACATTTTTCCCTCAACTCCTTCTAGTGCTAAAATTGGAATAAATACAATGAGAATAATTAATTGTCCAAAAAAGGCAGAGTTCATCATTTTACTCGATGATTTCTTCGCCACCTTATCTCGCAATTTTGGAGTCAGTTTTTTCCCTTTAACTAACTTGCTATAAAGCATAAATACAGTGCTCTCTACAATGATAACCGCTCCATCTATTATGATTCCAAAATCAATGGCGCCAAGGCTCATTAAATTGGCCCAGACCCCAAAAAGATTCATAAGTATGAATGCAAAAAGCAAGGACAATGGAATGGTTGATGCTACAATTAAACCACCTCGCCAATTGCCCAATAAAAAAACAAGGACAAAAATTACAATTAAGGCTCCTTCTAATAAGTTGGTGCTTACTGTTCCTGTTGTTTTTGATATGAGAGCGCTACGATCTAAGAAAGGCACTATGCTTATTCCTTCAGGTAAAGATTTTTGAATCTCTTCCATGCGTTGCTTAACGGCCTTGATCACCTTATCAGAATTTCCTCCTTTTAACATCAAAATCATTCCTCCTACTGCTTCACCCTTTCCATTTTTTGTCAATGCTCCATACTTAATCGCATTTCCAATTCGCACAGAGGCAATATCTTTTATGAGAATTGGTAGATTATTAATAGTGGTAACAGCTATGTTTTCTATGTCATCAATAGATCTAAGTAATCCTTCTCCTCTAATGAAATTTGCTTTGTGGTTTTTCTCGATATACGCTCCACCAGTATTTTGATTATTGGCTTCAAGTGCTTTCATTATATCAGAAATCGTAATGCCCATCGACTTTAGTCGCTCAGGACTCACGGCCACTTCATATTGCTTCTTATCTCCTCCAAAAGCATTTACTTCTACCACGCCTTCTACCATAGCCATTTGCCTCCTGATAATCCAATCTTGGGCTACTCTCAAATCAGAATTACTGTATTTACCTTCAAATTCAGGTGCGACTTCAAGCGTATATTGATATATTTCTCCTAAACCAGTACTGATTGGTCCAATAAAAGGAACTCCAAAACCTTCAGGGATTTGTTCTTTTACTTCTGTTAATTTTTCTGATACCAATTGACGTGGTAAATAGGTTCCTAAGTCGTCGTCAAAAACAATGGTAACAAGAGATAATCCAAAGCGAGAAACAGATCTTATTTCCCTAACATTCGGTAAATTACTCATGGCAAGTTCTATCTGGTAGGTCACAAATTGTTCTATGTCCTCTGTACTAAGGTTCGGTGCCTGAGTTATTATTTGTACCTGATTATTAGTGATGTCAGGTACGGCATCAATGGGGACTTGTTTTACACTCCAAAGCCCTCCAAGTAATAGTGCAAGCGTTAAAATACCTACAATTAGCTTGTTCTTAATAGACCAAGCAATAATTTGATCAATCATGATTGATTTGATTTAATTGAATGATAAACCCTACTATCTAAACTTTATAGAGGGTATAATTTAAGAAAGAACAAAACGCACTTTCTTGATAGAAAATCGAATCAAACGATTGGAGGTCGAAAAAGAGAATTTGAAACTAAATCGGGAATTGCTACAAAATAATGTACCGTTCTTTTACCATAAATAGGTTGATCATCTGTTTCTTCAGATACATCATTAATGGTTACGTGCACATGGCAGCAATGGCAATAACAAAATGGTGCGCAGTTGTCTGCTTCTCCTTCATGTTCGTGCTCTTGACTTAATTCAACAGAAACTTCAGCAGTATTTGCTGCATCTGCACAAGGCATGGCTGCCAAACACAAAAAGAAAATGCCCAATACTGCTGCAAATAATTTCATTGCCACAAAAGTAGCTATTTTAAAATATAATTGAATTGCTTCTTGCTTCAACTATAATTCTTCCAAATTGTTAGTTTAAAAAAAAAGACAACAATCGAATAATACTAAAAGTTCCAACTCATTCATTTATCAATGTCCTTATTATTTTCTAGTACAATTGAAAGCAAGCATTTAGCTTCAAATTTTATTATTCTATCTTACTTTAATACCTTCCTATTTGTTTAGCTATGAATTGCTCTTTTAGGTTCCAAGCTTCGAAGCTTAAATTCCATTTTTGACTTCGATGCCCTAATGAACAAAATTAAAGCCAATACTAAGGGCTTAAACATCCAATTTTACTCTATTTAGCGAGTAATTTCAAGCTTTATTAGACTATTTAAGCTAATGCAATAATATCTCTCTCAAAACATCAACTCACTGATTTTAACAATATTTACAGATACAAATAGGAGTTATTACACATACTCACGTTGACTCTTATTATATTGACACCCA
>JAESST010000359.1 GCA_016763995.1 Flavobacteriales bacterium
CTATAATCAATTGTTGTTACAATATTATGACGTCGGTCAGAGCTATAAGGAAAAATGGAACGTAAGTTAGGTTGATCAGAGTTAACTAGATTAAGCGCAGAAGTAGAGCTTGAACCAGTTCCTGCTGAAAATTGAATTGTATAATTGACTCTCAATGAAACATTTTTTGTGCTTCTCATGTCATAATCAATTGAAAAACCTTTTACCGTTCCAAAATCAATATTATCATAGGTTAAATAGTCTTCAGGATATGCCCCAACCAACTTTCTAACTTGAATATTATCTCTTTGCTCACCATAAAAAGAAGAAAGGGTTAGTGCAGAACTAGGTGATAATTTCTGCTTAAATCCAATTTCGTAATTGATTCTCTTAACAGGTTTCAAATTAGGGTTATTAATAATTCTGTTATGATTTGCAATAAAAATCATGTCAATTGGCTCTAAAGTATTCTCTCCAGAAGGCCTTTGAGTTAAGATATCATAATTCGCAAAGAACGTAGCTTCATCAGAAATAGGGAATGAAAATGATACTCTTGGCATCAAAGTATACTGAGGTTCATAATCTTTAAATGATTCAGTATTCAGATCAATTGTAGTACTTCTCTTGTCAGGCTCAACCAACCAAGGTGAAATAGAAGATCCTGCTTGTAAAACAGATGGGTCATTTAGTAAAACCCCTTGCGCATTGAAGAATTCGTCCGTCTTAGGGTTTCTGTACCCTACAACCCCAGTTGAATTTGGATTCTCAATATCGCTTACATAAACAACGAAATTATCTCCAATGTTAGATGGAACTTCTCCTAAACCTTGAGTTCTTGCATAAGCAACGTCTCTTGTTGGGAAAAAAGAATATTGGTCTTTCAACACAGGCTGATTTGCATCAAATCTGTCAAGTCTAAGTCCTATTCTAAAGATTAAATCGTCAAAAGCAAATTTATCTTCTATATAACCTGCAATATAAACAGGCTGGTATGCAGGTACAGGCCTTGTTTTAAATCCAAGATCGTTTGTTGCATTAAAGAAATCATTTAGAGAAGGAGCAGTATTTAATTTTTTTCCCTTATAGTCATATCCTCTATAAATTAAGTCAATATTATTTGCAGGATTAATCAGCTGATCAGCTGAAAAATAGCTCATATTATACAAGTTAATATCATAAGAATCAAAATCAATAAAATCAATTCCAGAAGGATCTAAACCAAGTGCTCTTCTCATATTATATGCGAAGTACGATCTTTGATCATCTCCTCCATACCTTCTCTCAAAAGTTACCGTTGCATCTATAGGATTTATCGGGTCAGTATAGCTTACTGAATAGTTAGTCGAATCAATCTGCAAAATATGGCTATTGACAGATAACCTACCTAAATCCCATAAATCTCTTGGATCTAAATTGTATACACGATCAACCCTTTGCTCATATTCAAAACCTAAAATGATAGCATGATCTCCAATATCGGCAGAGCCCCTTCCACTTAGTCTAATTTGATCCTCTTCTGACTTGTTGTAACCATTACTGACTGTTCCCGAAGCAGACCACATATTATATATGTTACCACTAACAGTACCACCATTAATAATACCTCCGTTTCCTTCAACTTGAACACCTGTTGAATACCTTGGGTCTCCTTGCTGGAAGAACGAATAATAATTAGACGTATAATTTGCTAAGTATGGGTTGATGTCTGAAGCAGTATAATCGTAAGAAATTGGAGCATCAAATGCATTTAAGAATAGACCTCTATATTCTCTACCGTCAGATAACATAACTGGATTAAAGGTATTATTAGAATATGATAAGGTAGTATTTGCAACAAATCGTCCTAAGTATCCATACTTAAAGAAATCACTCTCATGGTTTTTATCTTGTGTTAATGTATTTCTTCTTGAGAAATCTGCTTGTAATGAAAAGAATGCATTTTTGATTAATGATTTGTCTTCTTCTTTTGCATCATCTCCTGCTTCTGCATTCTCAAATCTTTGCATATATCGTCCAAAAACTCTAAAATCCGTAACTAAGCTTTGTGTATTATTTTCGTAGTTATATAAAGAGAATGCTCTACTAGAATTATTATTGTTATTGTAGACAAATGTTCCTCCTACTGATATTTTACTCAACTCTGAAAGCTGAATATCAAACTTCCCATTCAATACAATGTCCCTATCATTATCATTTAATCTAAAGTCTATTTCTTCAAAATCACTTGATCTTAACAATTCAGCTCTTTTTGCTACCCCAACACCTGTCTCATCAAAGTATAAAGGGTTGTTTCTAATTTCTGCTTCAATGTTATCTTTTGGCTTTCTTAATGTTGTAACAGAAGGTCTGTTATCTAACTCACTAATAAACTCACCCGTTAGTAAAAATCCAAAAGGAGAAGATACTATATTCCCTTTTTCATCTTTCTTCTTAAGAATTGGCCCTCCAACGGCAAAACCAAATAAGTTGTATCCATATTTATCTAATCCAAAAGAAGTAGTCTTTCCGGTTTTGAATCCAGAACTTAAAACTTCAACACTCCCAAAATATTCTTTAAATGCGCCTCTAGTTGTAACTGTCGTTACCGAACCGGTAACATCACCATACTGAGCAGAAATACCGCCAGTTTTTACAGATACTTCTTCTATTGCAGATTTGGGCAGATTCGTTGCACCAATAACTTTAACTCCATCAATAAACATAACTGAACTGTTATTCCGAGACCCTCTAACACTTGTATTATTCGTTCCATCATCTCTAGAGAAGACACCGCCACCCGCTGTTTTAGCAATATCTGCAACTGAACGAACCGCCATTTTCGAGATCTCTGCTCTCGTTGTTACATTACCAGTAGTTGTTTGATCTTTTTCAAAAAGTGGTTTCGCATATCCAACAATAGTTACCTCCTTAAGATCAATACCTTTACCGAGTTTAACATCTACGTCCACAATCCTGTCTGAACTTACTCCAATTCCTTCTATTTTCTTTGTTTGAAATCCAACATACGAAACTTGAATATCGTACGTTCCAGGAGGAATTGGTTTTAAGGTATACTTACCGTCAAAATCTGTGGTAGTACCCAACATTTGGCTACTTCCGCTTCGAAGGGAAACGTTAGCAAAAGGAACGGGTTCTCCGGTTTCACCATCTACAATAGTTCCTTTAATTGATCCTTGTCCTACTTGGGCATGAGCAGTTATTGCAAAACCCAACGCTACTGCTAGCGTAAAGAGTAATTTTCTTAGCATAATAGAAATTTTATGTTATCGTTTCGTTGTAAAAAACTACAGGGGCGTAAAGATATACATTTAATAAAAAGAATAACAAATTTTAACAGGCACTTGATAGCTGTACTATTATTTATTCTCACAAAGCATTGTATTATCTTCTAAACCATCTTTTTACAAAGAATTCTTTTTTATTTTCATTGTTTCGTTTTGACTTTCTTCTGGTCTTTTTCATCCGTTTTTGAACCGCTTTTGTTTGTATCTCAAAGTGGGCTTTTCTTTTCTCTTCTTCTACTTTTTTAGCTTCTTTCTTTTTACGTTGTTTTTCTTTTTCAAGCTGCTCACTTCTCTTCTCAACAGTTTTTTGAACTCTTTTCTGCGATTGTGCTTGAATGTTCACAGAGATGACACTCATAAAAAGTAAAATGACGCCTCTTAATATAATTTTTTTCATCTTTTTTAGTTTGATGGTGTAATATTGCAATTCAAATTAAAAAAATAAAGTTGACGAAAATAGGAATACTTCATAAAATTAAAGCACTTTTTTTTGTCGGCTATTTTACGCTTATAATTTTTTCCGGGTGTAAAGATGACGAAAATAACAATATTCCTTTAGTAGAGGTAAATTTTCAATACAACATTAATCAGCCGGAGTATATTAATTTACAGACAGTAGGTGGCTGGATCGAAGTTTTTGGAGGCTCAAGAGGAATTATCCTTTATAGAGTATCTGAAAATAAAATCATGGCGTATGATAGACATTGCACATTTCAGCCCTCAAATACCTGCGGCTTGGTTAGTGTCGACCCGGGAAACACAACCGCTTCTGATACCTGTTGCGGCTCTTCCTTTCTAATGACCAATGGTAGTGTTTCTAAACCTCCGGCATCTGCACCATTAAAAAGCTATACCGCTATTTTTAATGATCCTATTCTCACCGTTACCAATTAACTTGAGTTCGATTATTAGTTAGAAATTCAGATTTTCAGAAGTGGCAATATACAAGATTGTTATTTCTGTGAAAGTTTTCATAGTCCCTAGCTAAACTGCAATCCTTTTTTTAAAATTTACTATTTATCTACGTTCTGAATTCTCTAAGAAGAACCGAACTCTGGTAATTAGATAATTTTAAAAATAAAAAAGCCGCTGCTCAACGAGCAACGGCTTTTCAAAATAGTTAACTACAATATATTAATATCTGTAGTATTCTGGCTTGAATGGACCTTCAACAGTAACACCGATGTATTCTGCTTGATCTTGCCTTAATTCCTCTAACTCAACTCCAATTTTTTCTAAGTGAAGTTTTGCTACCTTCTCATCTAAGTGCTTAGGTAGTGTATAAACTTTATTCTCATAGTTCTCACTATTCTTCCAAAGTTCAATTTGAGCTAATGTTTGGTTTGTAAAAGAGTTTGACATTACGAAAGACGGATGACCAGTTGCACATCCTAAATTCACTAATCTTCCTTGTGCCAATAATAGAATATCTTTCCCGTCTAAGGTATACTTATCTACCTGAGGTTTAATCTCAATTTTCTTGTCCGCAGAGTTTTCCAAAAATGAAACATCAATCTCGTTATCAAAGTGGCCTATGTTACACACAATAACCTTGTCTTTCATTTTTCTAAAATGCGCTTCAGAAATAATGTCTTTGTTACCTGTTGCTGTTACTACGATATCAACTTCTTCAACCGCATTAATCATTTTCTTTACCTCAAATCCATCCATTGCTGCTTGCAATGCACAGATAGGATCAACTTCAGTAACAATAACTCTTGCACCTGCTCCTGCTAATGAAGCAGCAGAACCTTTACCTACATCACCATAGCCTGCAACAACAGCAACTTTTCCCGCCATCATTACATCAGTTGCTCTTCTAATAGAATCAACTAACGATTCTTTACAACCATATTTGTTATCGAACTTAGATTTTGTAACAGAATCATTTACGTTGATTGCTGGCATTACTAAAGTTCCGTTCTTTTCTCTCTCATATAATCTATGAACGCCTGTTGTCGTTTCTTCAGAAAGGCCTTTGATACCACCTACTAATTCTGGATAGTTGTCAAAAACCATATTGGTTAAATCACCACCATCATCCAAAATCATATTCAATGGCTTTTTATCTTCACCAAAGAAAATGGTTTGCTCAATACACCACTCAAATTCTTCATCCGTCATCCCTTTCCAAGCATAAACAGGAACTCCTGTAGCAGCAATTGCAGCAGCAGCCTGATCTTGAGTTGAAAGAATATTACAAGAAGACCAAGTAACATCTGCACCTA
>JAESST010000360.1 GCA_016763995.1 Flavobacteriales bacterium
GGTGCAGATGATTATTTAAATAAACCTTTTTCTGCAGAAGAGTTATTACAACGCAGTAAAAATTTATTACTGCAAAGAGAGCACTTAAAAAAGTTATTTACTTCGAATTATTTTGTTTCCCCAAATAAGTTAACACAAAACAAAGTAGATCAAGATTTTCTAGAGAAAGCCGAAGCAATTGTAGAAAAAAACTTAAGTAATTCAGATTTAAGCGTTGAACAATTTTGCCAAGAGTTGACGTACAACCGTTCAAAAGTTCATCTAAAATTAAAGGCACTAACTGGAAAAAACACCTCTAGTTTTATTAAATCTATCCGCTTGCGAAAAGCTGCTCGTTTAATCAAAGAAGAGAATCTAAACGTCAATGAAATTGCTGAAATGACTGGTTTTGGGAGCAGAGAAACGTTCAACAAAGCGTTTAAAAATCAGTTTAATTTAACTCCAACTGACTTTCGAAAAAATGAAGAGCCAGTTCCTTTGGCTTAACGTGAATCTTTAAACTAAAAGATACTCTCTTGATAAACCTCCTTCAATTCTAATCTCCAATAAATTTGATACATTATATTGAACATTGCCAATTTATTTCATGAACAAACTCTTGTAATCTCTTGTAATCTCTTGTAAAAAAGGTTCGACTTCGTCACAGCCTGCCCCACAAAAACAAAAAAGTCGGATACAAAGTATCTGGCTTTTTTGTTTTTATGCCATTAGTAGCAAGAAGCGATGCCTTGAGTTTATCGAAAGGTTTATGCTGAGCATTATGAGTGAAACGAAATATGAATCGAAGTGCACCCATCAGGGCCCACTGAAATTGAAAATCCTTCAACCACAAGTTGAGGGATTTTTTGCTTCTTATAAAAAAGCACAAAGTAAATCTTATTACAATCAAGTAAGAAATCGAACACACTAAAACGAATCAACTACATAATTACTAAATAGGTATACTCAATGTTTATGTACAATTAGTCTTTATCATTTTCTTTTGTCTGATACAATTGATAAAATTTCAAATTATCTACACCTAAATCATTCTTTATTTTTGCATTCCATCTTAGCATACCTGAAATATTAGTTCCTTGTTGTGTTTCTTCCAAAAACAAATTGCTCATTTCGCTTAATAATTTATTATTCTCATTATATTTTTTGTGAACAAATTCTTCAGATAAAAAAGAAGAATTTACCAATCTCTCAAAACTCCTTCTTGAAATTTCTACCAAATCAAAATACATATTAATAAAGCATAATGCTGTTGTATCTATCTTATAGTGATAATAACTCTCGTGTGTATCAAACAAAGCAACTGAATACACATGCAAGGAATCATTGAAACAATTAAGATCTAGAAAAGTTATACTTTTTAAATTGATTCTTTCTTGCCCTTTCTTATAATCAGTATTCTGCGGCATTTTTTTAATATTCATTCTTTGTTCGGCCCAACGATAAGTCTTATAATTAAAAAAATCGCCTAAACTACTGTTACTTTTGTCTACTTGATTTGTTAACGTATACTCTGAATCCATAAACAAATTACTCGTATCAGCTCCATCATAAAGTTTTAGTTCTTTATTATTCTCCCAAAAAAAGCTATTATAAGGCACTTGATAGTCATTCATTTTAGGGTCTAAAAATCCAAATTGGGGGAGTTCGAATTGATTGGCATAATCATATACTTGCACTATTGCCTTAGTATATATTTTCGACAGACCTTTACCTTTCTTATGATAAATAAATTCGTAATTAAAATGAACCTGTTCAAAATACATTTCCCCGTCAATCTCTTTAAATGTCTTCACAATTTTTAAATTCTTATCCAATAGCCTATCGCCTTCATAAAGAGATTCTAATGGAAATTTTTTAACATTATTTCCTGACAATTCAATTTTTAGGAAACAATTGTCAGTCTGATTAATCCATAAAGTAGTAGTAAAATATCTTGTTCTATTCTTCTTTGGATACAAAACCACAACCACGATAGAATCTCTATTATCAACATATTCTTTTAACGGTTCAATATAAAACCTTTTTTTGATGCCCTTTAAAGTCATGTGCAAAGGGCTTAAAGGGAACCACTTAGCAGCAGAAAACAGTTTATGTCGTACAATTGGTCGAGAAGTCTCTAAAGATGCAAAAAAAGATTGATCTCCTTTTCTTAGACCCACTCTCCCTGATTTTGGATTCAGTGTTAGCAAGTTATAGCCTTTAATAATCGAATTATAGTAATTCTCAACAAGCTCAATTTGTTTGTTATCAGTATAACTTCTAAGTTGATAGTATGCTTTACCTTTTATTCTTTCCTGACTTTGATTTGCTCTACATTTTTCTATTAAATCTAACAAATAAGAATAATCTTTAGGCCTAACAACAACTTCATTCAATTCAAGAATATTTTCTTCAAGAATAATAGTATAAGAAATTATATTTTCTTCTAGTGGAATTCGTTTTGATTTATAACCAATATATGAGACCAACAGACTGTCATCTATAGATTCAATGCTAAACTCAAAGTAGCCATATTCGTTTGTTATTGATGCTTCATTGGTCTTGTCTTTGCGAATAGTTGCAAATGGTAAAGGAGTATTTCCTTTTGAACCCAATATAAACCCATGGATTTTGCTCAATTTAACTTCTCTTTTGTTTTCTTGAGCATACATAACTGACATTATAGAACCCATTAGAAACACTATAATTATCAATTTTTTCATTAGCATATTTCTAGGCAAACACGATTTCTCATCTAAACGCTGCCTATCGGCTTATAAACACCCCTTAAAGCGAGAGCACAAAATCACCCAACTTGATTTGTAATAAACCTAGTGGGCACCACTGAAATTGAAAATTCTTCAATCTCAAGTTGAGGAATTTTTTACTTCAAGCGTTTATGGGTGAGACATGCCTTCATTCCATTTCAGCAGTTAATAAAGTTTATACTGAGCGACGAAGAGATCAAGGCTATTATACTTTATATACATGAGTTTATTAATTATAAGCTCTCTACTAATTGATAACTATTTAAAAA
>JAESST010000361.1 GCA_016763995.1 Flavobacteriales bacterium
ACCACCAAAGCAAAAAAGAAAGCGCCCCAATAAAAAGAAGAAACCGACTGCTTAATAAAATACCTTCTAACTGTATATAAAAAAGCGCTCACCCCAAAAAAAGAATAAACATGTGTCATAGTAGGCGATAGGATACTATACAAGAGCAAATTTGTCCCAAATAGGATACAAACTAAAGCCATATAAATAGCAGCTTTACTTAATTCATAACTTGAGAGCCATTTACTAATGAGAAACAATCCAAGGAGCAAATAAACTACAGCTCCTATATTAATCCATCGTTGCATAATCAAGGAATAGGCACTTAGTTCTTGAACTGTCATTTTCGTATGTAACACTCCTAAGCCAAAGAATGGACTCATACAAAGTGGCGTACCTACAAAATACTTATTGACTACACGCCCTTCTACGGGCTTCATAAAAGCTCCTTTAAGTTCCTGATGATCAATATCTTTTTGAATAAATAAACTTACTAAGTATTGATAATACCCTACTCCATCGCCTGAAATAATACTATGATTCGCTTCTCCATTAACAGATTTCCAAGAAATCTGTGTCATGATTAATATCACTAATAAAGTGATAGAAATTGGAAGTAAAAGGGATTGAAAAACCTTCAAACGAATAGCTATTAAGGCTACTAAATTACTTTATTGTTAGGTTTTCGTAAACTCAGATAATCAATAAAATATAATATCTTAATCGAGATATTATTGATTTGTGGCGAACTTACTGTCTGATCTAATTCTTTTAAGTAATTGCGCTCCAAAGGATCTCCTTCTTGAAGAATTACATTCTTCCACACCACATTAATATCACTACCTGGGGCAAAACGCCAGCTAAACCCCAAATCTATGTTAAAAGCATTAAAGCTTACATTATTCTTTATTACCTCAGGATCATTCTGCTCTTCAGGGAAAACCTGTTGATCTAAACTTCCGTTTTTTGCATTAAGCTTGTACAGTTTATCATAAGTAGCTGTAGACCAGTAATGGCGAAGATTTAAATTTAAGGCCATTTTGTTGTTAAAGATATAACTCCCATTTAAAGAACTAATATGAGCGTCTACATCTCTTCTTCCTAAAATAATTTGATTGTTATTATTCTCTACAAAACCAATCTCATTTTCATTTTGTTCTCTAGTAAAACCCATTACAAAAGACAACCTATCGTTTGGTCTAAAGCGAGATGAAAGGAATACACGTGTATTATACCTGCCCGGTTCATCATAAAGTCGTTGCTGGTATTTGAGATCAAAAGCAAATGGGCGGCTATAATCAGAAGAAAAGAAACTCCCAAACCAGAAATTCTTCGGGTACTTGTAATACTGATCGAAAGTTCTAGTTTCGTAAAAATCAAAGGTATTAATTGGCTCAGCTCCGGCATTAAACCCAAAGGCATGAAAGCTTTTTAACCCATATACTCCAGACCAAGAGGTAGAGAAGTTCGCAAAATGATCCGGTTTAAAAATTCGTGCATAAGTAACATCTAAATCGTGCCTCCAAAAGTTAAAATATTTTTTTGGCTTATAGTTCTTATAATCAACATAAAAATAACTCTCCTTTAAGTTATTAATATTCAAAAAACCTAAGTCATTCGGATTGTATCGATCACTAATTTGTTTTTGACTTAACTCAAAAGTAAAGTTTCCACTTATTTTTTCTGCAGAGGCAAACCATCTATTCCCACTAATGGTTTTATCTTGTTGAAATAAATGACTCATTCCTGCATTCGCAATAATTGCATAACGATTCTTTTTATCGGCAAGTTGTAAATCTAGCTGACTCACATTCGCATCTCTTACTGAACCATCTCGACTAACATTAGCATTGGTCAACGTGATAAAAGAATTATTTCTTAACACTTGGTCCAACACAAAAACATTGTAATTGGTCAAAGGGTTTGTTTCAATTTTTCTTTTCGCTCCTGTTTCTGAGTTTTTTACAAGAGCATCTTCCTTATTTTCTATAGCATTAAAAAAACCAATCCCTAAACCACTCTTGGTTCTTCCTGATACTTTCGTAGCATTAATTAATTGGCTCTGATTCGGATTTTTCTTTATTCTTTCCAAAGTGTCTAACTGGTCCTCAACTGAATAAAAATCAAAAGGTCTACCGCCCACTCTTCTAGAATAAAACAGACCTGCTTTATTAAAAAGCTCTACTCCTTCTGTAAAAAATTGTCGGTTTTCATTAAACTGTACTTCAAATTGCGAAAGGTTCAATACGCGATTATCAAATTTAGTTTGTCCAAAGTCAGGAATTAAAGTCATATCCAAGGTAAAAGCATCGCTCAAGCCATACTTTACATCTAAACCTGCATTAAAGGAAAAAGCTTCGCTTCCTCCATTGGCAGAATTATGCTCTGCATAGCTTGAGGCATACGGAAACAAAAATAAGCGAACTGGTGGTTTTATATTTTCTATCCCTTCTAAACGACCAGTTTGGGTTAAGAAGCCATCAACCGTTGGATTTACTAAATTCCAGTAGGAACGCTCTCTTTTTCTTCTAATCTCTCTTCCAAAATTAATACCCCATTCTTGCTTTTTAACTTCCGGAAACCGCAATGTAGAATAAGGAATTTTAAACTCCGCAGTCCAACCCTTATCGTCAATCGTGGTAGCTGTTTCCCATACCACATCCCAACTGGTTGTTTCTCCATTATTGGAATATTTTGTATCCAACTGAACGCCTGAAGGCATAATAATGAAGCCTTCTCCATTTATGCCATCTCGATAGGTATTAAAAGCAACGAAGAAAAAGTCTGCATTGCCAATTTGGTCTCTTTCTGTTAAAAAATTATTGATACTATCCGGGTGATCATACATTCTTGCTGCGATGTAAAGTGCTTCATTATCATAAAACATTTTTACTTCTGTTTCATAGGAAGCCTTTTCTCCTACATGAGGTGTACTTTGTTTAAAGTCTGAAGCAATGGGAATATTTTGCCAAAATTCATCGTCAATTATTCCATCTATTTTAGGTGCCTTCTCGCTAAATTTTACGGTATATTTTTTTACGACAACGGCGCTTTCTTGTGCTACAGAAACAAACGAAAGGAGTATAAAGAATATCAATAAAGCTCTCATGATAGATTCATTTTTCAAGCCGTAAATTTGAAGAAGTTTATCCGCATTTTTTTATAAATTGTGTTAAATGTCTGTTAAAATTGATGCCCTAGCATCCTTTCCCAAAGCTTTAACATTACTTCTTCTACTCCATCGAAACTCTGCTTTTCTTGTTCGATCTGTATTTTTCCATTCTTTCTAGAAATAAGATAACTAAACACAAACTCTCCTTTTCCATGATCAAAGCCTTCGGTTAATCCAAAACGCAAATCATTCATTACGATTCCATTTTCTGTCTTTTCGATGGTATAAAACCCCTTTGTTAATTGAATCAGACGTTCAATTTTAGGATTGTTTCGATAAGGGTTTAATAGGTTTTCATTTTTCGAGAATGCGGTATAATCCAAGCTTTCTCCTTTATCGAAGAGAGAATAATAGCTGATTAAAAATTGATCTTCTAATTCAACATTTGAGGTCCATAATAAGGTATTAAAAGGAGTAGGTCTACTGTCAAATCTAGTATAATTGATCTGCTCCTTTTTTAAGCTATTGCTAAATACAGAGTCGACATACAGTTTTAAGCCAAGCGTAATCAGCAAATAAAAGCTACTCAATGCAATTCCAATGTGGTTCCACTTTGCCCTTGTAGGATTAGTCCTCTTTAAGAAGAGCACCGATATTAAACAAATTAGAAAGGGAAGCGTGTATAAGGGGTCAATGACAAAAATAGACTGAATCGCTATTCTCCATTCCATTGGCCAAAGTAATTGCGTTCCCCATGTTGTAAATATATCGAGCAAAGGGTGTGTAAAAATGGTCCAGAACATTAACTGTGTCCATCCCCACCAAGTTGCTTCTTTCTTCTTTCTATAGATTCTATCTATTAAGATTCCCAGTATTGGTGCAATCAAAATAGCAAAAATGATAGAATGCGAAAATCCCCGATGAACCTCTAAACGACTAACTGTGTCTAAAAATTGACCGGGGATCGTATCTAAATCTGGTATTGTTCCCCCTATTGCACCCCAAAGAATGGCCTTATTGCCTACTTTTTTCCCTAGAACAGCTTCTCCAACTGCTCCACCAAGTACAATCTGGGTTAACGAATCCAAGTTATTTACTTAGAACGGTAAATCGTCATCGTCAGCATCAGCACTTAAATCTGCTGTATTTAACGTCACTGGTTCTTCTGATGGCGGTGGTGGTGTATTACCACTAGGTGCTTGACCTCCGCCAATGACATCAATCTTCCATGCATCAATGTTATGGTAATACTTACCGTTGTATTCTCTTGATGAAACGTTAAATGCAACTTCTACTTCAGCTCCTGCATTAAATTTTGCCAACATTTCAATTTTGTCGTCTCCAAATACTCCAAAACATACATCTGGGTTATATTGAGCTCCTGTATCAACTACAAACGATTGTTTTCTCCAGGTTTTACCTGCTTTACTCGTACCACTTTCTACGTCTAAAATAGTCTTGATTCTTCCTTTTATTGCTAAACTCATCTTCTTATGCTTCTATTATTTCGATCTTATTGATTTTGTCTCCTGCTGTAATTTGGTCAATTATGTCTGTTCCTTCAATTACTTTCCCGAAACAAGTATGATTTCTGTCTAAGTGTGAAGTTTGAGCTCTGCTATGACAGACAAAGAATTGTGATCCCCCAGTGTTTCTACCAGCATGTGCCATAGAAAGAACACCTTTATCATGATATTGATTCTCTCCGTCTAACTCACAATCAATAGCGTAACCTGGACCACCGGCTCCTGTTCCATCAGGACAACCACCTTGAATTACAAAGTTTGGAATTACTCTATGGAAAGTTAATCCATTGTAGAATCCGTCTTTCGAAAGTTTAACGAAATTGGCTACAGTTTTAGGTGCATCTTTCTCGTAAAATTCAACGAGCATATCACCTTTATCAGTATTTATTTTTGCTTGCATAATTATAATTTGGAGTGTAAAATTAATAAAAGAGAATGAGCTATTAGAGCAGCTTTTACTAATTAGATTTTAATCGGTATGCTTTTATTTTATTCCAAGTCAAAAAGATATAATAAGCCAGTGTAATTGTCATAAACGGATGTATCGGTAAAAGGTAACGACTTTCCACGTATCTAAAAACCAAAGCAGTAAGCGCAAACATTAAAATAATCACAGGTACTGCGACTAAAAATCGAAGTGCTAGGGATTCTTTTCTGTTAAATAAGAAAAAGAGAACAGAGCCATACATTAACACATGCAGTAGAAATAATAGAGCTTTTACAACTAATCCAACAATCGGAAATTGATCTCTTAATGATGTTAATACTGCAAAATGATGTACAAAACTATTAAACACTATCTCTTTGCTAGTTGTTAGTGGTGTCAATACATAATATTGAAATGGAAACTCCTGAATAAACTGTTCTTTCCTCAACTTAAAGCGATCAAAAACTTCAAACTCACAGGGTAAATTCAAATATTCTCTTCTCAAAGCTCC